>JAPKZY010000069.1 GCA_026393535.1 Actinomycetota bacterium
TCCCATTCCACCGGGCATTCCGCCGCCACCCATTGATGGGGCGTTCTTGTCAGGCTTATCAGCCACAAGACACTCGGTGGTCATTACTAATGAAGCAATAGAAGCTGCGTTCTGCAATGCAGCGCGCGTGACTTTTGCAGGGTCAATGATTCCGGCAGCAACGAGGTCGACGTATTCGCCTGTTGCAGCATTCAGACCAATGTTTCCTTTTTCAGATTCAACGCGCTGTACAACAACGGAACCTTCCATGCCAGCGTTATCTGCAATGTGCTTAGCCGGAGCAACAAGTGCTTCGTACACAGTGCGAGCACCAGTAGCTTCGTCACCTTCAAGGCTCTGAACAACTTTGAGAACAGCTGCACGCGTACGAAGAAGTGCTGTACCGCCACCGGCGACCACGCCCTCTTCGATTGCTGCACGAGTTGCTGACACTGCATCTTCGATGCGGTGCTTCTTCTCTTTGAGTTCTACTTCGGTAGCAGCGCCAACCTTGATAACTGCAACACCGCCGGCCAACTTGGCAAGGCGCTCTTGAAGCTTTTCACGGTCCCAATCAGAATCGGTGTTGTCGATTTCGGCTTTGATCTGGCTAATGCGGCCAGCAACTTCTGCCTTGTCGCCAGCACCATCAACGATGGTTGTTGCGTCTTTGGTGATGATGATGCGCTTTGCGCGTCCCAACAAGTCAAGCGTGACGTTCTCAAGCTTGAGGCCAACTTCTTCGCTGATGACTTGGCCACCAGTAAGGACTGCCATGTCTTGCAACATTGCTTTACGACGGTCACCAAAACCAGGAGCTTTCACTGCTGTTGAGTTGAATGTTCCGCGGATCTTGTTGACAACAAGTGTTGCCAAAGCTTCACCTTCAACATCTTCAGCGATGATAAGAAGCGCACGGCCTGTCTTCATGACAGCTTCGAGAGCTGGCAACAATGACTGGACGGAAGAGATCTTTGATGCGTAGTACAAGATGTACGGCTCTTCGATAACTGCTTCTTGGCGCTCTTGATCTGTAACGAAGTATGGCGACAAGTAACCCTTGTCGAACTGCATTCCCTCAGTGAATTCAAGCTCGATACCAAAGGTATTGCTTTCTTCTACTGTGACAACGCCGTCTTTGCCGACTTTGTCGATTGCATCAGCGATTACGCCACCAATGGTTGCATCAGCAGCAGAAATTGTTGCAACGCTGGCGATGTCGCCCTTGTCGTCAACTTCTTTTGACTGACCCTTGATTGACTCAACTGCTGCAGCAACTGCTTTTTCCATGCCGCGCTTCAAACCCATTGGGTTTGCACCAGCAGCGACGTTGCGCATGCCGTGTTGCACCATTGCCTGAGCAAGAACTGTGGCTGTTGTTGTTCCGTCACCGGCAACATCGTTGGTCTTGGTTGCTACTTCTTTTACAAGTTGTGCACCCATGTTTTCGAACGGATCGTCGAGTTCGACTTCTTTTGCAATGGACACACCGTCGTTAGTGATGGTGGGTGCACCGAATTTTTTGTCAAGGACAACGTTGCGTCCCTTAGGTCCGAGCGTCACTTTGACAGCATCGGCCAACTTGTTGACTCCTGCTTCCAGTGCGCGGCGAGCTTCGTCGCCAAATTTCAATTGCTTAGCCATGTTGTGGACTACTTTCCGACGATTGCAAGAACGTCACGGCTGGTGAGGATCAAAAGATCGTCGCCACCATGTGTTACTTCTGTGCCGCCGTACTTGCTGTAGAGAACAACATCGCCGACTTTTACGTCGAGTGCGAAATGCTTGCCTTCATCGTCGCTCCAGCGACCAGGACCAACTGCGAGCACTGTGCCCTGCTGTGGCTTTTCTTTTGCTGTGTCTGGAATGACGAGACCAGAAGCAGTGGTCTGCTCTGCTTCGCTTGGCTTGACAACGATGCGGTCATCGAGTGGCTTCAGGTTCATAATGTTCCTCCGAGAAGTAGGACCGGTGACCCGGTCCGGGGATTAGCACTCGAGGAGTGCGACTGCTAATGATACGGACTAGCGGGCCGCCTTAGCAACGCCAGACCCGTTTCGGTGTCCTATTTCGGGGCTGGAAGCCCCAGCAATTGAGCCGTCTCTTCCAGTGGAAGGCCGATGATATTGGTCATGGATCCGGCCGATGAGGCCACCAAGGCGCTGCCATGGCCCTGAATGGCATAGGAACCAGCTTTGCCAGCCGATTCTCCCGTGCCGATGTACCACTCGATCATCTCTGGCCGAAGATCGAGAAAGGTGACGCTTGAACTGACGACTTCGACTGCTTCCCCCGAGGCACTCACCACTGCCACCCCTGTATGGACCTGATGGGTGGCTCCGCTGAGGCGACGCAACATTTCGCGGGCGTCGTCGTCATCGACAGGCTGACCAAATATGTGTCCATCAAGATCAACCGTGGTGTCCGCGCCAATCACGATGGCATGCGAATCGCTGACCATATATACGGCACGAGCTTTCTCAAGCGCGAGACGTTTCACATATGAAATGGGGTCTTCGTTGGTATGAGGAGTTTCATCGATATCTGCAGGCAGCACAGTGAAGTCAGCTACCAATTGCTTCAACAGTTCAACGCGACGTGGCGAACGAGATGCGAGCACAACGAAACTCTCTGATTCCATTCCAGAACTCTACGACGCCCGCACACATCATTGACATGAGCATCACTGAAGCGTCTAGATTTCAACTACGGACCGCAATCGGTCAGATTCTGAGCGAGGAGGCAGCAGACACACTTATGGAACTTCTTCCTCCTGTCGGCTGGGCCGACGTCGCCACCAAAACTGATCTGCAACATCTACGTGATGAACTCAAGGGCGACATCAATAGTCTGCGTGTTGCTACCAAAACAGACCTGCAACATCTACGTGATGAGCTCAAGGGCGACATGCTCAATCTTCAGTTGACAATTGAAGTCAATGTACGGAAGCTAATCCACGAGCAAACGAAATGGTTGATCACGACAATGATCGCTATGAACGCCGTGACGGTTGCTGTGGCAGTTGCACTGTCGAAACTTATTTAGCCGCCGCTTAGTGCCATGTCGTGACCATCATCTGGCACGGTGAGATCATCACGATTATCTAAGTAGCCCTCTGGCAAAACAACTTTGATGGGGCCGTTGGTGTGACCACGCGTAAAGCGCTCGCCACCGGGGAGAAGTGTCATTGCGTGATCAAGTTCTGATGAGATTTCTTGCAACTGCTCAAACGTTGACACAGTGGCAAATGATCTACGGACTTCGGAACCAACTGGATACCCAGTGAAATACCAGCCACAATGTTTGCGGAAATTACGGATGCCGTAATCAGGTCCCATTATTTCCATCAGGCCTTGTGCATGTTCTTGCATAACGTTCAGAACAAAACCAAGATTCGGTGATGCTTGCACTTCTCTGCCACTAAACGCATCAACAAGATCACGAAACAACCACGGCTTACCAAGGCAGCCGCGCCCCACGACAACGCCATCGCAGCCGGTCTGTTCCATCATGTCGATGGCATCATGCGCTTCCCAAATATCACCGTTACCTAATACTGGAATACTTGTCACGGCTTGTTTGAGTTCGGCAATCTTTTCCCAATGGGAATGGCCTGCATAGTGCTGTTCAGCTGTGCGAGCATGCAGCGCAATCATTGCAATGCCTTCGTCTTCTGCTGTTTTGCCAGTATCAAGAAATGTGGTGATGTTGTCGTTGATGCCAATGCGGAACTTGCACGTAATGGGCACGCCATATGGCTCAGCGGCTTTTACTGCTGCAGCCATAATTGCGCGAGTCAGATTGCGCTTTACAGGAACCGCTGCCCCACCACCTTTGCGAGTGACTTTTGTTGCCGGGCAACCAAAGTTCATATCAATGTGGTCTGCAATGTCTTGTTCGCACAATGCTCGCACTGCTTTTCCTACGAATTCAGGATCACTTCCGTAGATTTGCAAACTACGGAAATCTTCATCGGGTCCGAATGCAACCATCTTCTTGGTTCGCTCATTGCCATGAACAAGGGCGACAGCCATCACCATTTCACTGACATAAACAAGGTCTGGCCCAAAGGTACGGCACTGTGCGCGGAATGGAATATTGGTGACGCCCGCCATTGGTGCAAGTACCACAGGAATTGGGAACTCTCGACCACGAAGGACAAGTGGCAAACGCGTCATCGAGGTACCGCATCAAGTTTGAGGTTCGGATACGCGCCGCACGACAAGCTGGTAGGGCCGTCAGACGCAAGTCTGTGCCACGCAGCAGCTGCAATCATGGCAGCGTTATCAGTGCACATTTCACGACTTGGTAATGCCACTGTGAAACCCGCAGCAGCGCCCCGCGCTGTCATTTCAGAGCGCAACAATGAGTTAGCGGATACTCCCCCGCCAAGAACGATTCCTTTTGCTCCAACTTTCTGTGCGGCCCGAATGGTTTTTGCACACAACACATCAACAACAGCAGCTTGAAAAGAAGCAGCGACATCAACGTTTGATACGTCAGGGTTTTTCTTTACATAGTTAATAACTGAAGTCTTCAAACCGCTGAATGACACATCTAGACCATCGTGCATCATGGCGCGTGGGAACTCAACAGCATGCGGGTTTCCGCTTGGTGCAAGCTTGTCAATTGCTGGTCCACCCGGATACCCCAATTGCAAATACCGTGCGACTTTGTCGTACGCCTCGCCAGCTGCATCATCAATTGTGCGTCCCATGATCACGTAATCGCCATGGCCACGCATTTCAATAATCATGGTGTGACCACCAGAAACCAGAAGTACGACTAATGGAAATTGCAATGTGGGATCATCGAGAAGCCCCGCGTACAGGTGAGCTTCCAAATGATTTACGCCAACAAATGGTTTGTCCCACACAAGCGCAAGAGACTTTGCTGCCGACACACCAACAAGCAAAGCGCCAATAAGGCCAGGGCCAGCAGTTGCAGCAACGACATCAACACGCGACGGCACGATGCCTGCTTCTGTGATAGCGGCGTTGATAACTGGAATCAGCGCTTCCAGATGCGCGCGGCTTGCAACCTCAGGCACAACGCCGCCAAAGCGGGCGTGAATTTCAATCTGGCTAGAAACGATGGATGACAAGATGTCGTTGCCACCCATTACTACTGATGCAGCGGTTTCGTCACAGCTTGTTTCAATTGCAAGAACCACTGTTGATTCATTTACTACAGGCGAGGTCATGGTCGTCTCGATTCAATCAGACGAATGCGTTCTAGGAATTCTGGCGTATCCACACCGTGTGCCCACATAATAATGGCATCGTCCTTATTTTCGTAATACTTCTTGCGAATCCCTGCAGGCACAAAACCAAAACGCCTGTACAACTGCTGCGCTGCAGTATTTGTGTGACGCACTTCAAGAGTCATTGCCAAACATCCACGGTCGCGTGCAAGTATCACAAGATCAAGCATGATTTCTGTAGCAACACCACGGCCTTGCCAATCAGGATCAACTGCAACATTCGTAACGTGAGCGTCGTCGCCGCTGAACATCAAGCCGCCGTAGCCGACTAGAACGTCACCGACATATGCGACCAGGTAGTACCTGGCACCTTCACGCATGAGCGAAAGCTCAGTAACAAATGTGCGGTGAGTCCATGGGCGTGGGTACAGCCCTTCCTCAATCTCCATCACTCGACGAAGATGACGACGACGCATTGTTTCTGTAGTCAATGCATCAGTCATGCGTTCACGCAGGAAACTCATTGTGCTGCCTCGCGAGTAAGCCAATTGATTTCAGCATCAGGCGCACGCAAATACATTGGCGTGATCTCGCCTGCTTGCACCGTGTCATCTGCAGCAATGCGGTGAGACGCAAGAACAACAACTTTTTGTGCTGTTGGGAAAGCATGTGGTTCACCGGTCATCATTGCCCACGGCACATCTTCAAAAAGTGCGGCATGACGAATGAACCCGGTACCCACACACGTAATGTCTTCTCCGCGATCAGCAAGATGAACTGCCATATCTTCAGGCGATGACACCACCGGCTCGGTTAATCGAAGTGGCTCGACGCCTACTCCACGCATGCGATACAAGGACCAGTACACCTCGCCACGACGCGCATCAAGCGATGCCGCAACTACATTGTCAGACCACTCTGCATTCATTGCGAGTGCATCAAGACTGCACACCGGAACAACCGGAAGCTCTAGTGCCCAAGCGAGCGAAGCTGCACTTGCAATACCGACGCGCATTCCAGTGAATAACCCTGGCCCAACATCAACAGCGATTGCTGAAAGATCAGCCATAGTGGCATCTGCTTGTTGCAGAACAAATTGAATCATGGGCGCCAATGACTCGGCATGGCGACGATCACTTGCCAACATTGAATGCGCGCGAATGCCGCGATAGTCCCCTACTGCCACTCCGACATGGTCGACTGATGTTTCGATTCCCAGAATCATCGCAACGTCCAACTACGTAGTGCGGTCTTCAGTAGTTCCCAGCGGGTATCCCACGCATGGCCATCGACTGACACCGAAATCATTCGCGCGTCTTCATCATCCTCATCGGCGACAAGAGTGACACTAAGTCCGTCACCTAAAACTTCAGAGGCAACGTCTCCCCATTCAACGAGGCCAACGGCACCCATGTCAAGAAGTTCACGGATGCCAAGGTCTGCAACTTCAGCCAAACTTGTCAACCGATACAGATCTACGTGGTGCAGTGGAATGCGCCCCGACGTGTATGAATGCATCAACGTAAACGTTGGGGAAGACACATGATCATCTCCGTGCACTCCAAGCGCTTTTGCGAAACCAGTTGCGAAAGCAGTTTTACCTGCACCCATTTCACCCACAAGCACGATCAGGTCTCGTGGTCGAACAACGCCAGCTATTGCACTGGCAATTGCATGCGTATCACCGAGATCAGAAGCACGGAGCTCGATCACGAGTACCGCCGGAAAACTCGAGGGCTGATTCCACACACGATTTCATAACCAATCGTGTCAAGTGCCTCGGCCCAATCATCGGCTGTAACGGAATGCTCGCCTTGTTTGCCAATGAGCACAACTTCATCGCCCACCATGACAGACGAATCTGATTCACAATCAATCATCAATTGGTCCATCGTGATGGTCCCTGCAATCGTACGTGGTACGCCATTCAGTAATACCTGAATGTTTGTGCGGCCGAGGGCACGAGGAACACCATCTGCATAGCCAATGGGAACAGTTGCAATCAGAGAACCTTTAGCCAACGGGCGAACTAGCCCATAGGACACTGCCTCGCCTGCTTCAACCCACCGCACTGCAGACACACGAGCCTTCAATGACATTGCAGGAATCAGGCCGCCACATAGTTCGGCGACTCCTGGGCCAGGGCGCAGACCGTACATAGCTATTCCGAGGCGAACCATGGTGAACCGACTCGCATCGTTCGCAAGTGCCGCAGCGCTATTGGCAGCATGAACAAGTGGTGGGTTGATACTGCGAGACGACAAATCATCAAGAACAGCATTGAACGCGCTGAGTTGTGAGGCATTGGCTGGGTGCGACGGGTCGTCAGCGACTGCGAAGTGTGTATACACGCCTTCAATGCTCAATGATTCATACGAACTAACAAACGAAGCGAGAGACACTGTTTCATTTGGAGCAACACCAACGCGATGCATGCCGGTATCAACTTTGATATGAACATTGATTGTCTGATCAGCAGCTGCGGCAGAAGCCGCAAGAACAGCGGCACCTCGTGTAGTCGTAACTGTAGGAGTTAGTTGATAACCAACAATAAGATCCGCTAGTTCTGGTGGTTGTTCACTCAACAACAAAATTGGCGCGGTGATACCAGCGCGACGCAGTGCAACACCTTCATCAACTATTGCAACGCATAATCCGGTAGCTCCACCCGCAAGCGCGGCTTGAGCCACTGGCACCGCTCCGTGACCGTACCCGTTTGCTTTCACAACAGCCCACACCTGAACAGGCGCAGTACGTTGCGCCACAATTGCAACATTGTGAGAGATCAGACCTGTGTGAACCTCGGCCCATGCCCAGCGTGTTGAGAAATCAATTGACATGAGACATCACATCACTCAATGCGTCTGAAATAGGGACAGCTATCACTCTCTCAGCGTACGCCCCGTTCAATTACACACCAACGCAATATCTAGAGCGCAGCGACAACCGCCATTGCTGTTGTGTCTGTATGGGTAATAGAGACATGCCATGTTGAGACCCCATGAGCATTAGCGAGAGTTTCAGCTCGACCTGACACGAGTAAATGTGGGGCCCCAGACGACATCTTCTCAATTGAGACATCGTGGAAGTCGAAAGCGCCTAGCCCAACTCCGAGAGCTTTCATTGTTGCCTCACGAACTGCGAATCGCGCTGCAAGTGAGGCTGCATCATCGGTGCGACCCTCAAGGGAAGTCAATTCTGCAGTAGTAAAGAGGCGTTGACGCAAATGTGGACGCCGCTCAAGAAGTTTGCGAAAACGGTCAACATCAACCGCATCGATGCCAATGCCCAACATTTTATTGTCCGTCCGTGCGCCACAAGTCGGCGCTCTCTGAAACCGGATTAATCAGCAGGTCGGCAATAGATACTTCAGCGA
>JAPKZY010000068.1 GCA_026393535.1 Actinomycetota bacterium
CCGTCGGTTCCGGAACTGGGAAACCGTACGGTTTTTCAAAGTGGCAAGTCGACAAACGCGCTCCTGGCTTATGTACGAAGTGCTCACTTGTTGACAATTGCCCAGTAGCTGAGTTTCCCGAGGAGACGACGCTTGCTCACACTGCGATCAATGACCGACTTGAGATTGACCCTGAACTTGCGGCAACTCGAGGGCCCATAGCGCCACAGTTGAATAAGACTGCAGAATATGTGTTACTAACCATTGATTCACTTGGCGATGCTGACCCTGCGCTAGTTGCTCATCCTGAACTCCCCGTTGTGTTTGTGTTCAACGAGCCGGCTCTACGAAAACTTCAACTCAGCTCACAACGAATCGCGTTCTATCTTCAGACACTTCACGATTTGTCAACACGAAGAGATCTTCGTGTCTATCTCGGCGACCCATACCAATTTGCGATGGACCATTCAGTCGCGGTGACCTTTGCACCAGTTCCTTCATTTAGGAAGTACAAAAACCTTGCAGAGGTCTATCCGTACCCGTGGTTGCGAATGCCCCATGCGGGTTCTGTGAAGAGCTTCTCCTCTTGGCGAAAAAACTTCCCCAAGAATCACTAGTCAATCGATTACTAGCGAAAGAACTATAAGGCGTACACCGCTGTTTGGAAGTCAAAGAAATGACCTGATGCTCCGGCGTCAAAGAACGGAAGTACTTGGCTCATGTAGCAACCCGCAATGCCGGTTGTCTTGTCGATCCAGAAGTAACTGTTGAACGCACCCGCCCAGGTGAGTACACCAGCAGGACAACCGTTAGGTAGTGGTTCTTCGTTGATCAAGAATGTCAGACCCCACGACTTGGGAATGCCTGGGTAAAAGTCTGCATCACTGAAAAATGCAGGGTTCGCAGACTTCAACTCCGTAACGCGAATATCACCCATATTGTTCGTCGCCATTTGAGCAACAGTTTCAGCATTAAGCACTCGAGTGCCATCTAGTTCTCCATCATTGAGGATCATGCGCATGAATCGCGTGTAGTCACTCATTGTCGAGAACAAACCGCCGCCGCCACTTTCAAACTCTGAATTCTCAGCTCGCGGCATTTGAAATGACATGAAAGAAGAATCTGGTGTACGTAGATGCAGAGCTGCTTTTCGTTCCAACATGTTTGGGGTACAAGCGAAGCCTGTATCAACCATTCCTAGAGGTTCTAAGAGATGCTCTGCGAAGTAATCACCAAGTGTTGATTTTGTAACACGCTCGAGAATCCTTCCAGCCCAATCAATGCCGATTCCGTATAGCCACTTCGTGCCTGGGTCAAACATAAGAGGAGTGTTGAGGGATGCGACACGGCCTGTGGACATTCGCGGCGCATCAGTTGCTCCAAACCATTTGTCAAGGTTCGGGTCCGTAAAGTCATACGCATAGCCAGAGGTGTGCGTCAATAGATTGCGAAGCGTGACCTGTGAACGGGCATCACGCAAGATTGGCTGTCCAGCATCATCAAAGCCCTCAAGTACTTGTGGCGTTGCAAGTTCGGCACAATAGATATTTGCAGGAGCATCAAGATCAAGATGGCCTTGCTCCACCAATTGCATCACTGCTGCGCCGGTTATTGCCTTCGTCATTGAAGCTATTGCACCCACCGTGTCAGTGGTCATGACATCACCTGTACCGATAGTTCGTTCTCCGGCCGAGCCAATGTAGGTCAACCCGTCTTTGTCGACCATGGCTGCAACGACGCCAGGCACTCGGCCATTCTTTACGCCCGTCTCCAGCACGTCATCAAGTTTCTGTTTCATGTTCATGACTACCTCTTATATATGACATCAATATCAATTGGGAGACTACTCGCAATCAACAGGACCGATTTTGAGTGGAAGAGGAATAGGGCTCATTTCACGGCTAGTGATGGTACTTGACGTACCTTAGGAAAGGGAGAAAATCATGAATTTAGATATCAATAAAGTGTTTCCAACGGACCCTTCAATTTATGAGGGATTTCTATTTGTTCGTATCGTGGCAGCGTTGCTTTTATTCGTAGTGGTGGTGCGTAGTTGTATCCACCTGTTTGCGTCAGATGGTGGAGCTCAGCGCATCGCAGGCATAGATACTTCTGTCGAAGGCGGAAAGAACATCATCGCGATGTTTCATCAATGGGGAGCAATTCAGCTAATTCTTGCTGTGCTTCTCTACGTGCTGTTCTTCCGTTACCCGGGATTCACCCCGTTGATCGTGCTCACTCTTGCGTTTGACCCTGTGATGCGTTTTGTCGCTAGCCGCATCTTGAGCGTGACCTCCACAAGAACTCCTCCCGGCGCAGCATTAAATGCCCCCGCCTTCGTGGTCCTCATGTTTTTGTTTCTTGCTTCAATCGCGTAGTTCTAAACCTCAGTATTAGTGAAATCATCGCGCCGGGTAATTGCGGTTCGGATGTTTACCGCTTGAAGAGCCACACCGTCGACATCGTCGCCAACGACGGTTATGTGGCCCATTTTGCGACCAGGACGAGCTTCGTCTTTCCCGTAGAGATGCAGATGCGTGCGGGGGTCGTTTCGTAGCAGGTCAAATTGAGGTTCACCATGAGCCCAACGATTTCCGAGAAGGTTGGCCATTGCAGTTGCTGAGTGAGTCATCGACGGGTCGCCGAGTGCAGAACCCACCAAAGCGTGGACTTGTTGTTCAAACTGGCTGGTGTGCGCAGCATCAAGGGTCCAGTGACCGCTGTTATGCGGTCGAGGTGCAAGTTCGTTAACGAACAGAGTGTCGTCTGAGACAAAAAACTCTACGGCGAGAACACCGACGTAATCTAGTTTCTCTGCAATGCGGATGGCGGCTAGTTCGCCGCGTTGTAGAAATCCGTGGCCGCCCGTAAATGGGGCAGTGCTGATGTCAAGAATTCCATCAACGTGCACATTATGAGTGGGTGCAAACATAGCGATGGCGCCATCGGCGCTACGCGCAAGAATGATGGAAAACTCAGCATGAAGGGTGATCATCTGTTCAACAACACATGGAACATTGCCGACGTTGTCCCACAGTGAAGGAATTCCCGAGAAGTCAGAAATTTTTTGCTGGCCTTTTCCGTCGTAGCCCAGTCGCGTTGTTTTCATAAGAAGTGGTGTACTGAACGGATTACGACTTGGATTGATTCCGTGGCTGCAGATGCGTTCGATGTCTGCTTGTGTTTCGAGCACTTCATATGGTGCGACTAAGAGACCAATAGATTCACAAAATTGTTTTTCGTCACGGCGGTTCTGGGCAATTGCCACACAAGCGGGAGAAGGACGAACAGGTATGTATTGAGCAAGAAACTCAAGCGACGAGACTGGCGGATTTTCGAATTCAATGGTGACTGCACTACAGATGGCAGCAAGTTTTCTCAGTGCGTCGGCGTCGTCATACTGGGCAATGATATGTCTGTCCGCATGAACACCAGCAGGTGCCCGGGGGTCAGGGTCGAGGACTGCTGTTTGGTAACCCATCTTTTGTGCTGCGAGTACAAAATAGTTACCGAGTTGACCTCCACCGATAACGCCAAGCATTGTTGACATCAGGCGGGTGGAAGAACGCTCGACGCCGCATCGTCGTGCCGCTTGCGGCGGTACTCGACAAGGGCGCTGTGCAGTTGATCGTCGTCGTGTGCGAGAAGTTCTATTGCAAATAATGCAGCATTGACCGCACCGGCTTCACCAATTGCAAATGTTGCAACGGGTGTTCCTGCAGGCATCTGCACGATGGAATAGAGCGAATCTTCACCCGCTAAATGGGTGGTGGGAACCGGTACACCAAGCACTGGGACCAGTGTTTTTGCGGCCAGCATGCCAGGTAAATGCGCAGCTCCGCCAGCACCAGCGATAATTGCTCGCAGCCCGCGCTGTTTGGCAGTTTCAGCGTATGCAAACAATTCGTCGGGCATGCGGTGTGCTGAGAGCACCTGTGTCTCGTGCGGTATTGCAAAATGCTCCAGAATTTCCACTGCTCGGGACATGATTGGCCAGTCGCTGCTGGAGCCCATTACTACGCACACGATTGGAGAAGTCGAACTGTGCACTGCCTCATACTAGGTCATGCTTCGTTGACATAATGTAAAAATCTTTTCTGTACTTTCTGTAAAGACACCTCTTGACTTCTCGTACAAACAGAAGAGGAGTTTCGATGATGACAACTAGTTTTGATTTGTGGGAGTTATTGCGTCGTCGTCTAAAAGTGATGTGTACCGCCTAGAGATTCGTCTCACGGGAACTGACCCCAGAGCTCGGACTCTTCTTCACGATGCGTGTGACTTAGGAATCACGTCAATAGATGCAATCGACGTAATTGATGTCTTCTTTATCCATGGAATTCTTGACAACTCTGAGCGTGTCGCATTGGAGCACATTCTGGTTGATTCTCTCTTACAGCAGGCATCTTGGAAAGCAACTGCGACAACCTGTCACCATTTTGTGGAAACTGCACTTCATGCCGGCGTCACCGATGCTGCATCACAACAGTTATTGCGGATCGCTTCCCGATTGGGGATAATTGTCGATGCGGTAACGACCGCGAAGCGGATTGAAATAGTTGGGGCCCTTGAGCCTGGTGAACTTGACCTGCTGGTTCGCAAGTTGTTAGCAAACCCTGTCATTGAATATTGGTCAGTCGATTCTCTGATTATTCCGGTTATTCCTGTGGAGTCTCGGGCGCACGTCGTGCCGGTTGAGGTTATTCCTATTGCACTAAATGCAACGGATGAAGAGTTGTACACATTGAATGGCGAAAGAGGGTTAGCTCTTGACATCGAAGAATTGCGGGCGGTGCGTGACCATTACCGTGGACTTGGTGCACGCGATATAGAACTTGAGTCAATCGCTCAAACATGGAGCGAGCATTGCGCACATAAAACTTTTCGAGCAAGTATCACCGACGATTCAGGCGTAGTGCTACGTTCTCTCTTGAGCCAGTTACGAGACACAACCGACACTATTGATGCCCCCTTTGTTGTGAGTTCATTTGTGGGCAATGCAGGGATTGTGTCATTTGTGGATGGCATAACGATTGCACTGAAATGTGAGACACATAATCATCCAAGTGCGGTTGAACCATTTGGTGGTGCAAATACCGGTGTTGGTGGCGTTATTCGTGACGTTCTCGGTGCATCACATATGCCAATTGCCTGTACCAACATCTTGTGCTTCGGGCCTCCTGATACAGCTGGGTCAGAATTGCCTGATGGCGTGTTTCATCCTCGGCGCATCCGTGCAGGTGTAGTGGCGGGCATTGCGGATTACGGAAACAAGATTGGTTTACCGACTATTGCTGGTGCAGTGTTGTACGACAATGGTTACACGGCAAACCCGTTGGTGTTTGCGGGGTGTATTGGCATTGCCCACGGGGAATATGTGGCGACCACACCGCAACCTGGCGATCGGATTGTTGTGTTGGGCGGCCGTACTGGCCGAGATGGACTACGTGGCGCAACATTTTCGTCAATGACAATGGATGCAACAACTGGTGATGTTGCTGGTGCCAGTGTGCAAATTGGTGATCCCATTACTGAAAAATTACTGATTGATGTTTTGGGCAGGGGACAACACTTATTTCGTGCGATTACAGATTGTGGTGCTGGTGGTTTATCGTCCGCCATTGGTGAAATGGCCGAAGGTGTTGGCGCATCTGTTGAACTGTCTGGTCTGCCCTTAAAGTATCCCGGGCTTTCTCCGTGGGAGATCTGGTTATCAGAAGCGCAAGAGCGAATGGTTGTTGCGGTTCAAGATATAGAACCTCTGAAAGAGGCATGTCGCATATACGGGGTTGAGTGCACCGATGTCGGTGAATTCACTGGCGATGGGCGACTCGTTGTGCGAAACAACGGCGACATTATTTTTGATCTTGATACTGATTTTCTTCACAATGGTCGGCCGCAACGCCACATGACAGCAACGATGCCTTCGCCGCGCCGTACAAAGATGAACGAGGCTGAGTTCGCATCTGTTTTTGGCGACATTGACATTGTGTCGTCGTTGCAACAATTGCTGCGACATCCGAATATTGCATCGAAAGAAGCAATCATTCATCGGTATGACTACGAAATTCGTGGTGCGACACTTGTTCGTCCGTTGGTTGGAGCACTATTAGATGGTCACGCTGACGGAGTTGTTGTGGCAGAGCCACTTGATGTTCACGGAATAGCTATCGGTATCGGGGTTAATCCGTGGTTTGGCGAGCAAGACCCCGAACGAATGGCGTTGTCAGTGGTTGATGAAGCGATTCGTAATGTGGTGGCAGTCGGAGCTGACCCAGACAAAATTGCACTGCTCGATAATTTCTCATGGGGAGACCCACGTAGGGAAACAACACTCGGACATCTGGTCGCTGCAGTTAATGGTTGTTGCACAGCTGCCGTAGCCTTTTCTGCTCCGTTTGTCTCTGGTAAAGATTCCCTGAATAACGAATATTTTGGCAGTGATGGTGAACGACATTCTGTTCCGCCCACTTTGGTCATCACCGCAGTTGCACACGTTCCAGATGCCAATGCAACAGTGACGCCAGATCTAAAAAGAACTTCTAATGTGTTGTTAGTTCTTGGTCACACTTCTTGTGAATTTGGTGCAAGTCACCTGGCGAAAATAATGAATCTCTCGGATAGCGGAGTAGTGCCCGAGTTTGATACAAGTGCTCCTACTCGGTATCGCACTTTGCATGGCGCAATACGAGCAGGCCTCATTCAGTCGTGTCATGACGTGTCAGAGGGCGGCATCGGTGTTGCTGTTGCTGAAATGGCTATTGGTGGACGCCTTGGGGTTGATATGTCGAGCTGTGAAAAAGCTAGTGATGCCCAATGGCTGTTCAGTGAGTCGAACGGCCGGTTCATTGTGGAAGTAAAAAAAGAAGATGCACCTGAGGTCTTGTCGCTATTTGCTGGTGAATCCTGTCTGTTAGGAATTGTCGCTGACAATGATTTCCTACTTTTTTCCAATGGTCGCGATGTGTCAGTGACTGAGTTATCAGACATGTGGAAGACACAACAATGAAAAGTTCACCCATTGCTGCTGTGCTGTGTGCCCCAGGGACAAACAGAGATTCTGATGTCTCTTTTGCTCTCACACAAGCTGGCGCAACACCAATTTCCTACCTAATGTCCGATCTGATCTCCCAGCCATCTCGGATTGACGATGCTGACATCATTGTCATTGCTGGCGGTTTTTCTTATGCAGACGCACTGGGCGCGGGGCGCCTGTTTGCTGTTGAACTGGAGAACTCGATCGGGGATCGAATCAGGGCTGCAATTACAGAACGTCGTCCCGTGATTGGAATTTGTAATGGTTTTCAAACTCTTGTTCGGATGGGAATCTTGCCCGAAGACAATCGGTTAGTAGCTCTTGGTCATAACGATGGTGGTGTATTTGATTGTCGCTGGATTGAAATGGAACCAGTCTCAAAAAAATGTATCTGGACTCGCAATTTGACTGAAAATATTCACTGCCCTATTGCACACGGCGAGGGTCGATTCACGGCAGGTAGTTCAACAGTATCCGCTCTCTTGAAAAATGATCAAGTAGCGCTTCGTTATGTGAATGGAAACCCGAACGGATCTGTTGCTGATATTGCTGGCGTATGCGACCCAAGTGGTGTCGTGCTTGGTCTCATGCCGCACCCCGAAAATCATGTTGTGGCACGCCAGAATCCAAAATTTCATCGTGGAGAATCTGGTGGTTTAGGCCTGGCCTTATTTCAAGAAGGAGTTCGGTATGTCAACAATTAGTGGATGTTCCGATCTTGAGATTGATCTTGCGGATCGCAGAACGGGCAAAGTACGGGTGTCGTATGCGCTGCCAAGTCACACGAGACTATTTCTTACAACAGATCGACTATCAGCCTTTGATCAAATTGTCGCGGTCGTGCCATTTAAAGGCCAAGTGCTCAATGAGCTATCTGCGTGGTGGTTTGAAAATTCTCGTCATATTGTGGACAACCATTTCATTAGTTGTCCAGATCCCAATGCAACTATTGGCCATGCTGCAACACCCCTTGCTGTTGAAGTCGTCGTGCGCGGTGTGATTACAGGCACTACCTCAACGTCGTTGTGGCACCAATACAGCAGTGGGGCACGAAAGATTTACGGGTACGAATTCCCAGATGGGCTTCGCAAGAACACTGTTCTTCCATCTGCAATTATTACGCCTACAACCAAAGGCGAGACGGGCGAACATGACGAGCCTCTGACATGTGCTGATGTGGTGACACGAGGAATCGTAGATCGTGATGTGTGGAACACAGTACAGGAAGCTGCTCTGGCACTTTTTGCTCACGGTCAAGAAGTTGCACATGAAGCAGGTCTTTTGTTGGCTGATACAAAATATGAGTTCGGTCTCGCCTCTGATGGCTCAGTCCTATTAATAGACGAAATGCACACGCCTGATTCATCTCGTTATTGGGAACTGAATACGTATCAAGCGCGTCTTGATTCCGGCAAAGAACCAGAAAGTCTTGACAAGGAACCAGTGCGGCTTGCTCTTGATGCGGTGGGGTACAACGGAAGTGGGAATCCCCCTGCTTTAGATGCCGCGATTATCTCTGCAACAACTCAGCGCTACATCTCTGCGTACACACGGTTGACTGGCCGTCAATTTATTCCAGGTGAATATCCAGTGCAGCAACGTCTTAAAAGAAATCTACAAAATATTGGAGCCCTATGATGTCTGAAAACAATTATGACAGTGTGATTGCAGATCGCCTACACGAAGAGTGTGGTGTCATGGGAATATCATCACCTGCAGAAGATGTGGCACAGATGGTTTTCTTCGGACTATTTGCTTTGCAGCATCGTGGCCAAGAAGCTGCCGGTATCGCAGTGTCAGACGGGGTACAGGCCCGGATACATAAAGCAGATGGTCTCGTCAGTCATGTGTTCACTCCAGCCAATCTTGCTCCATTGCGTGGCAGTAACGGAATTGGTCACACGCGATATTCCACTACTGGGGGATCAGGTGCTCGTAATGCGCAGCCCTTTCTTGTTGAAACGGTTCACGGACCATTGGCCGTAGCCCACAACGGCAATTTGGTGAACGCACATGAACTGCGCTCTGAGTTGCTTGCAAAAGGGTTTGGTCTTACTGCATCGTCGGACACAGAAGTGATGACACTGATGTTGGCCTCTGCGGGTGGGGCGACATGGGAAGACCGTTTGGCTCGCACATTATCGTCATGGACTGGTGCGTATTCACTAGTGATTTTGGTAGAAGACCGTGTGATTGCAGTGCGAGATCCGTGGGGTTTTCGCCCAATGTCTGTTGGTAAATTACCGGACTGTGGATACGCCGTAGCCTCAGAAACGTGTGCCCTTAGTACGTTGGGCTGCACAGAAATGTCGGAAGTCGCACCGGGTGAGATTGTGACTCTAAAAGGAACCGAGATCTCACGCCGGCAAGCGTTAGTGCCGTCAGTCAAATCTTCACGTTGCACATTTGAATTCGTGTATTTCTCTCGACCCGATTCATTGTGGGACGGACTAAGCGTGCATGGTGTTCGTCAACGCATGGGAGAGCAATTAGCGCGTGAAACATTTATAGATGCTGATGTCGTAGTTCCGGTGCCTGACTCGTCTATTCCTGCAGCTGTTGGGTTTTCCCGCCAGAGTGGAATTGAGTACAACGATGGTCTCATCAAGAATCGCTATATTGGGAGAACCTTTATTGAACCAACGACTCTAATGCGTGAGCGCGGAGTTGCTATGAAGTTCAACGCATTGCCAGAAAATCTACGGGGCAAGAGGGTAATTCTGATTGATGATTCCTTAGTGCGTGGCACAACGGCAGGACCCTTGGTTCAACTCATACGTGATGCGGGAGCGACAGAAGTCCACTTGCGGATTACGTGTCCACCAATTAAGCATCCATGTCATTTTGGTGTTGATATGGGCCATGATGATGACCTCATTGCAGCGCGTCTTAATCTTGAAGAACTATGTGCCGTCGTTAAGGCTGATTCCTTAGCATTTCTTTCGCTTGACGGAATGATGAGCGCAATCGGTCGTGAAGAGGGCTATTGCAATGCTTGTTTCACAGGTGTCTACCCAGTAGCGGTGCCGGCACCTCGGAGAAAAGACTCCTTCGAACAGGTACTGGCATGAGCACACCACACCAGCTCACAGTCCTGATTCTTGGAAGCGGTGGTCGTGAACACGCAATGGCTCATCGAGTTCAGCAGTCGTTGCTGTGTTCACGCTTGTTGGTGACACCTGGGAACGGCGGGATGCCCGGTGAACATTTTCGTGTCGCAGCCGATGACGTGCCGGGAATTGTGTCGCTATGTCAGGAAGAAAAAGTTGATCTAGTCCTGATTGGGCCAGAGGTAGCACTAGCAGCAGGCGTAGTTGACGCATTGACGGCTATTGGGGTGAAGGCGTTCGGTCCAACAAAACAGTTAGCTGAAATTGAATCTTCAAAGGTTTATTCCCGAGAGTTAGCTGCGCAACTAGGAATACCTGGTCCACGATTCGCGACCTTTGACAAAGGTGCACACCAATTGGCTATGGCGTGGTGGAAGCAATTGGATGCTCCAATTGTTGTGAAGCAGTCGGGCCTGGCTGGTGGCAAGGGTGTTGTTGTACCCGATAATGAAGCAGAAACCGAAGCAGCGATTAGGGATGCATGTGCCATTGGTCAAGTTGTGTTGGAAGAAATGCTCCGAGGACCTGAATGCTCGTTGATGGCTTTGTGTGACGGAACTATTGCAGTGCCGCTGCCTATTGCACAGGACCATAAGCGAATTGGTGAAGGTGATCTCGGTGCAAATACTGGTGGCATGGGTGCATATGCACCTGTATCGGTCCCGTATACGCTCGATGAACTTTCTGCAACATTTATTCAACCCATCATTGATCACTTTGCTCGATTGGGTACCCCATATAAAGGCGTGCTGTATGCGGGACTGATGTTGACAAAAGATGGTCCTCGCTTGATTGAATACAACTGCCGATTAGGAGATCCCGAAGCGCAAGTTCTCTTATCGCTGATAAGCACGGACTTAGTGGAAATTGCTCTTGCCTGCGTGAGCGGCACACTTGAATCAGTTCGAGTACAAACGAAACCAATCAGCGCTGTCGCAGTAGTGATGACTGCTGCGCATTATCCGCTGACACCGCACACCGGTGATCAAGTCTCGGGAGTTGACGACGCGGGGTTGTACACCAATATCTTTCATGGTGGTACGCAAAAGAAAAATGGAATTCTCGTCACCAGCGGAGGTCGTGTGGTCACGGTAGTGGGAGTTGGGTCAGATCTTTCCACTGCGCGTCGACATGCATATGCTCGCATTGATGGTATTTCTTTTACCGGTTCCTACTATCGACGTGATATTGCTTGGCGAGCACCTGCTACGGGTTTAACGTCGTATTCTTCCGCGGGAGTAAACATCGACGAGGGCAACAGAGCTGTAGAACTTTTGAAGGAAAGTGTGGCGACAACCTCTAATGACAATGTCTTACGCGGTATTGGATCTTTTGGTGGAGCTCTCAATGTTTCTTTTTTGAAAGAATTTGAAGAGCCAGTGCTAGTTGCGTCCACTGACGGCGTGGGAACCAAAGTGGAACTCGCAGCGCGGACCGGCCGAGTGCGTGGTACGGGCATGGACATCGTGAATCACTGCATTAACGATGTGTTGGTACAAGGCGCGAGACCCCTGTTCTTTCTTGATTATCTGGCGTCGTCACACATCAATGCCGAAATGGTCGCTGAGGTTGTGTCGGGCATGTCCGAGGCATGTGCCGCCGGAGACTGTGTATTGCTCGGAGGTGAAACGGCCGAGATGCCTGGCGTGTATGCACCAGGAGCATTCGATATTGCAGGGACATTAGTAGGCGTTGTTGATAAAAAAGATTTGTTACCACGCCCTGGTATCGCACAGGGTGATCTGCTCATTGGCCTTGCGTCTAACGGGCCGCACACAAATGGATATTCATTGTTGCGCAAAATTCTTGAATGGTTGCCACTTGATGTTGCGCCACCACCGTTAACGCGTCCACTTATTGATGCCTTGCTTGAGCCGCATCGTAGTTATCTCAATATTTTGACTCCCATCTTGAAAGATCCTCGCCTGAAGGCACTGATTCATATAACGGGAGGCGGGTTGGTAGAAAATCTTCCGCGTGTTTTCCCCGAGGGAATTTCAGCAACAGTTGACATTTCATCGTGGCCAAAACCACCGTTGTTTGAATTTGTCGAAAGCTTGGTGTCATTGGGGGTTGACGAGTTGTACCGAACATTAAATATGGGAATCGGTATGGTGCTCGTAGTGGCGCCAGAAAATGTCCAACATATTCAGGCTCTCATTGCTGAAGAGACATGGGTGATTGGCGTGTTAGAAACTCAGACTCCTAATTCTCCTCAAGTGGTGCTGCGATGAACACGCAACGGACTCGGCTTGTCGTCATGGTGTCAGGCAATGGCAGCAATCTTCAAGCCATTCTTGATGCTTGTGAGTATGGATGGTTAGTTGCTGACGTTGTCGGTGTTGTCTGCAACAAAGCCGGTGTACCTGCAATAGCGCGGGCAGAGCGCAGCACAGTTCCTGTAGTCATTCTTGAACCTCTAGTAGATGAAGTGCGACACGATTATGACTTGCGGCTTCGCGCCGTTGTGCAGGGGTTTGACCCTGACATTGTTGTTCTCGCGGGTTTCATGAGAATTTTATCGAATGTGTTCTTACAACAATTTCCTGCACGAGTAGTGAACCTTCATCCGGCATTGCCGGGGGAATTACCGGGAACTCACGCAATCGAGCGCGCATTTACTGAGTCGCGCGACAACTGGCGAACGCATAGTGGCATAACGGTGCACTTCGTTCCTGATGAAGGGGTAGACACGGGACCAGTTCTAGCTAGTGAAGTAGTGCCGATTCATGCTGATGACACTCTTGAGACATTTACTGAACGTATGCACGAACGAGAGCATGTTTTGCTTGTGCAAACTCTCAGCGATTTGTGTCAAAAAGTCTCTTCACTACAAGATTCGGAGTTGGCTCTATGAATCCCTTAAACAATCAAGTATTTAGCCCCATTGAAGGATTGACCTTTGATGATGTTGTTCTCGTTCCCGGATTTAGTGACGTCCTTCCTGGGGATGTTGATGTGTCAGCACAACTAGTACCAGACATCACTCTTGCTGTTCCTGTGATGTCAGCAGCAATGGACAAAGTAACGGAAGCTCCGATGGCAATTGCTCTGGCACGCATCGGTGGAATTGGAATATTGCATCGCAATATGACCATTGAAGAACAAGTGAACAACGTGTCACAGGTCAAGCGGTCTCAGGCCGGAATGATTACCGACCCGGTTACTCTTCCCATTACGGCCACACTTGCAGATGCAGAAGAACTCATGCATCGGTACCATTTCTCTGGAGTTCCCATTACAGATGCGGACGGGTTATTGCTCGGCATTATTACGAATCGCGACATTCGTTTTTGTGAGGCGTCTGACTTCCCGAAACCTGTCACAGGATTTATGACCCCCTCTCCACTTGTCACCGCCACAGTAGGAACAACTCTTGATGAAGCACGGGCCATCCTGCAGAAACACCGAATTGAAAAATTGCCTCTTGTCAATGACAAGGGGTACTTGCAAGGTCTGATCACGGTGAAAGACATTATGAAAGCGAAGGAATACCCACGTGCTACCCGCGACAAAGGTGGACGGCTTCGTGTTGGTGCCGCAGTGGGTGTCGGCCCAGACCTAGAGGAAAGAGTTGCGGCACTCGTAAGTGCAGGAATAGATGTGGTGGTTGTCGATACTGCGCATGGTCATACTCAAGGCGTTCTTGATGCAGTACGACGAATTAAAAAGGCGTGGCCACTGCTTCCTGTCATTGCAGGCAACGTTGTGACTGAAGAAGGCGTGGATGCTCTTGTTGATGTTGGTGTTGACGCCGTAAAGGTTGGTGTCGGTGCTGGCTCAATTTGTACGACGCGGGTGGTTGCCGGAGCCGGAATGCCTCAACTGTCTGCTATCTGGTACACAGCACAACGCGCTGCCGCGAGGGGAGTTGCTGTCATCGCAGACGGTGGAATTACCTATTCAGGTGACGTGGTCAAAGCACTTGCCGCTGGTGCCAATATTGTGATGCTCGGCAGTTTGTTGGCCGGCACTGATGAGGCTCCCGGAGAACATGAACTCTTTGAAGGCCGTCGGTACAAGACGTATCGCGGCATGGGGTCTATTGGCGCAATGCAAGGCTTGGGTGCAGACAGATATGGCAGCGCACAGGGAAGTGGTTCTTCGCAACAGAAACTAGTACCAGAGGGTGTTGAAGGTCGTGTTGCATACTCTGGCTCGCTCGGCGACGTTGTGTACCAACTCATTGGAGGACTCCGCTCTGGTATGGGTTATGTCGGAGCATCAAATATCGAGCAATTGCAAACGAAAGCCCGATTTATGAAAGTGACGACTGCCGGACGCGAGGAAAGCCATCCTCACGATGTCACCATTACTCATGAAGCCCCGAATTATCACACGTAATTCCAAAACACAGTTTTAATGGGCGTGCACATTTGGAGTTCCAGTGATGTGGAAGCCTTTAATCAATGATTGTTCGGCGCGGCGTCCAGACGAGGTAGTTCCAAATCCAGTCAGCAAAAATACTGGTCCGGTTGCGACCGCCTGAAAGGTATGCGAGATGCAGAGCAAGCCACGTCAACCAAGCGAGTGAACCTTGAAACCTCAACCATGAACGCATTTCAACGACAGCTTTTCGACGACCGATAGTCGCCATTTGGCCCTTGTCGCGGTATTTGAAAACTTCAAGAGGTTTACTTGACTCGCGTCGCTGAATCTGGCGTGCGACATGCTTTCCTTGCTGAATTGCTACTGGTGCAACCATTGGAAGTGGACGTCCATCATTATCGGGGAAACTCGCAACATCACCAACGACCCAAATGGAGTCGCTGATTTGCAAATGTGAATTCACTTTGATTCGGTTTCCACGGTCTGTTTCCCCCAGAAATTTCCAATGTGGGGGTGCAACAACGCCTGCTGCCCAAATTCGGGTGCCAGCGAAGATCTCACTGCCATCTTTTAGTCGCAGCGATTGGGGAGTCGCCTCAATTACTGCGGCATCAACGTGAACGTGCACGCCCATTTTGGTGAGAGTTTTGAGAGTGTATTTGCTCGACTGCGGGTGGAAGGTTGGCAATAACCGAGGACCTGCTTCAAGAAGTGTCACGGTTGCTTTTGGTGCGATGTGCTCAAACTCACGATTAATTTCACGCTGTAATTCCTTTACTGCTCCCGCAAGCTCAACACCAGTTGGATCTCATACAGTCAACGCTGCATCACCAACCGCATCTGCACAAGCCGTTGTAAAGTTCAACTCTGAAGGTGTCGCTCAATGGGTGGCAAATACAGGGGTGAGCGACATCGACATTAATGGTATGGCCACAGATAACAATGGCAATCTGTTTATATCTGGAAGCATGAGCAATACTGTTTCCCTTGGTTCGACGACGTTGACCAGCGCGGGGGGCAGCGATGGGTTTGTTGCAAAATTAAGTAGCTCGGGGGCATGGATCTGGGCAAAAAGTGTTGGTGGTAGCGGTAGTGATTGGGCCTCCGGTGTGGATACCGATTCTGCTGGCAACGTATTCATGAGTGGCGGCTTCCAATCTTCTATGACTATCGGTTTAACCGTATTGACGAGCGCCGGTTCGAATGATCTCTACATCACGAAACTTGACTCATCAGGCAATTTTCTTTGGGCCAACAAAGTTGGTGGTAGCGGTGATGACAACGCAGGTTGGCTTTCGAACCTTGCAGTTGACTCAGCGGGTAATTCATTTGTGACAGGTCAAATGTCTGATTCGCTGACAATCAATGGCACCACCCTTACCAGCGCGGGAGGTCGGGACTTGTTTATCGCAAAATTTGACTCTTCGGGCGCGATCATCTGGGGCGTACGTGCCGGAAGTGCGTCATCGGACAACCTTTTTGGAGTTGCTCTCGACTCTCAGGGCAATGCCTTCATCACCGGCTTCGTGAGAGGGCCTGCGACATTTGGTTCTATCGCGCTCACGCAATACGGGTATCGAGACGGCTTCATCGCCAAGATCAACTCGGCAGGCGTATGGCAATGGGCTGTCGGCTTCGGCAGTGTGAATGAGGATGAACAAACCTATGCAGTAACACTCGACCGGGAAGGTAATCCAGTCGTCGTTGGCGATTTTATAGACCCGTTCACTATCGGAGGAACTACGTTGACTAGCTCTGGAGGTACAGATGGATTCGTCGCTAAGTGGAATTCGTCAGGTACTTTTCAGTGGGCTCAGTCTGCTGGTGGAAGTAATAGCGACGGGTTTTACGGTGTTGGTACGAGCAGTGACGGCAACTTATTCGTATCGGGCTATTTCCACGGTCCCGAGACCGTGAATTTTGGTGGAGGATCGTCAACAATCGCCCCCGTCGGTGATGTCAATGTCTTTTGGGGACTCTCATCTAGTGGTGGTCCTGCAACCACGACGACTTCGACTACAACCACGAGTACAACAACGGTTGCTCCAACGACTACAACAACAGTTGCTCCGACGACTACAACAACAGTTGCTCCTCCAGCTGTAGCGGTTGTCGTGGCTTTGCCATTGGCTAAAACACCTCTCGTTGCTGATAAACCATTGTCGGCTGGTGGTGAAGTCAGTGTCACTTTTAGCGGTTTTGTACCGGGCGAGTTTGTGCAACTGATTGTCGCATCAACACCACGAGTTATTGGTTCTGGATATGCCGATTCCAAAGGCATTGTTACATTGACTGGAAAAATGCCGGCCAGCCTCGCATCTGGCAACCACACCCTTGCGGTTTACGCACCAGTCAGTGGAATCGGTTTCAAACAAGCAGTCGCTGTTGTTCGTATGACTGTGGCGACAAAAAAGACCTACACGGCACGAACACTTGCCAAGCGTGTAGGCATAAAGATTGTTTCGCCAAAGGCTCATGTGATAATGACGGTTGCAAGTTCTTCCAAGAAGAATTGTGCAATAGTTGCTGCAAAACTTAAGACCCTTAAGGCTGGTAAATGTGTTGTGACTTTAACAGTGCAAGAACCAAAGCCTGCAAAGGGCAAGCAGCCAAAGGCCACAAAGACTGTGAAGACGCTAGTAATCCAGAAAGGGTAAGTGCCAGATTTGGGGGAGACGTGAGTGAGTTCCTGGGGCAATGGGAACCACCCGAACGAGCACGACGGCGAAACGACGCCTAACTCCTCTTTATATAGACAAGAGCATTGGTTCGTTGACGCCCTGAATGCGTTTTCGCTGGCAAATCAGTGGCCACGAACACCAACGACTGATTCTGCGGCCATTATTCCTTCTGTGGTCACGCCCCACTAGCCTTACTAATGGTGATGCAAGGTGTGTCGGCGAGTTTCGCACCACATTTCGCACCATCCCCGCCTTCGTGAGGCTGGTGCGTAATTCCAAAACCCAGTATTGATGGGGACGTGGTTGGGGTTTCAGTAAACGTTTGGAACGCGAAACGCCATTTTTTGGAACGACCAATTCTACTGTGCTTTGCAAGACGAAACAGAAAACCTTAGGTGGTCGATGTTGTCGTTGCTGTCCATCCGTCGGGCATGAGGGGAGCAAGAAATGACTCTGAGGAGATTGAGCCTTTTGCTTGACCGGCTTTCCAGATGTCGTATTTGTTATCTGAATACTGACTAAAAAAATCAGTGACCTTTAGGTGAAGTTCCTCAACAACATCCGAATACTCAGGTTGATCAGCCACGTTCTCTGTTTGTAATGGATCGCTCGTGTGGTCGAAGAGAACGTTCGGCCCCGCCCCCGGAAGCCGGCACCAGTAAGAGAATTGGTCTGTCCGTACTCCGCGGGACTCTTCTTGTTCAAAAAAAACTTCGCTGCGTTGATGATCTTCACCTTGAAGTAGTGCCTTAAAAGAGATGCCTGCAGACTGGTCAAATTGCCGCGTGGTCCCCACCATGTCGAGAACTGTTGATGGCAGGTCGATTTGACTACACAACGCATCCGATACGTAATTGGCAGGCACTGAAGGGTGACGCACGATGAAGGGGATTCGCACCGCGGCGTCATATAAATGAGACGGCCGAGTTTGGATCGTATGGCCCCAGAGTCCGTGTTGTCCGTAGAGGTTCGCTTGGTCTGCTGTGTAGATCACGATTGTGTCCTCGAGCAGATTCTTATCTTTTAGTGCAGCGACAATTTGCCCCACTCCATCATCAACAATTGCAATCTGTGCACACACATTGGCCATTGACGCAGGGTCATTGTGCATTCGCATCAAGTTGTACAGCATGTGTCGGCTGTAACGATTCGGATCATCGGGGCCCCGAATAAGACTCAACATCTCATCCGAGATTGCTGTACGCGGAAAAGTATCGAACTTTTTGTCGACGAACATTTCATAGAAGCGATTACGGAAATCCGGACCAAGATTGGTCGGAGGGAGCAAATACGGTGCGTCATAGTTGACCATCAAAAAGAATGGATGGTCCCCACGTTCTTCGATGTAATCGACAGCTCTCTCTGTAAAAAAGTCAACAATGTGTCTGTCTTTCACCTCGTATTCTTCGCCGTGATCAATGACTTGGTTGTCGTAGAAGTCCTCAGTATGCCCTCGTACGAATGTCACAGTTTCATCAAACCCGGGAATGGGGACTCGGGGTTGACCAAGATGGTGTTTGCCCACCATGGCGGTGTGATAGCCAGCACCTTGGAGGACTGTTGCTAGCGATTCAAATTCTTGAATCGCAGACCAACTATCTGGCCAATTTCGCAAATCCACATCACGCAACCAACTGTGAACACCATGTTGTGAAGGCATGAGCCCAGTCAAAAGAGAAGCTCTCCCCGGCGAACACATCCCATTAGTGCAATAGAATCTCGTCAAAGTAGTTCCGTGCTTCGCTAGGTCGTCGATATGAGGGGTGTACACCTCATGATTGCCGTAACAACCGAGCAAGTCTGGCGGCTGATTGTCAGCAGTAAGCAGAACAATATTTGTCATGAGTTTGTCATGAACGAGACTTAGCACTGACGCGGTCTGCGGCGAGGTATCCAGATGAAATTGCTCCATCCATATAACCATTCCATTCTGCAGCAGTCTCTGTTCCAGCCCATTCAACGAGACCAAATGGGCGGGTGAGTTCTTCACCTAGTTGTGTCCACACTCCAGGTCCGAGGTGGCCTCCGTAGCAACCGCCACTCCATTGTTCTGCAGTCCAGTCAAGTTCCACTATTTCAATAGGTGATGCTGCTGCTGGGCCGAACAAGTCAACCAACGTATTGAGGAAAATCTCGCGTCGTTCCTGAACGCTTAACGAAGACGCCTTTCGTGCATGTGCACCTTCAAAGAATCCCAACAACATTCCGGATTGACCATCCGGTGGGGAATTATCGAAAGTGATGGAGACAGGGTGATCAAGAGAGACGCCGAAGCCAGCCATGTTGTCGTCTCGCCAAAATGGTGTTTCATATGTGGCAATGATTTTGATGACAGCACCCATCGGAACATTTTGAACTAGTTGCTGACGCGCAGTTGGCAGGGGAGGCGTAAATGCAATAGCTCCGATTAAGTGCTGCGGAATTGTCACAATCACCGCGTCTGCTGAGTACTCAGATTGTGTGGTCCGAACAGTTACTCCACTACTTGTTTGAGAAATACTGACAACTGGTTCGTTGAGATGAAGATGATTGCCAAGTTGTTTTGCCATCGTCTCAGAAATAAGTTGCGACCCTCCGACAATCCGACTTTTCTGCGCACCTTCCGCGGTACCCATTAAACGGTCGAGCATTCCACCTGAGTGGCAGTAGAAAAGAAAATGCAATAGCGAAATTTCAGTTGCTTCTGCACTAAAGATTGCTGCAGTAATAGCCCGCCAGAAATCTCGAGACTGTTCAAAACGTAAGTGCTGACGAAGCCAGGTCTCAAGTGTTTGGCCATCCCATTCATTTGCCTTTGGCGAAGTCCATGGTTCATCGAGTGGAACCTTGGCTGCCATTCTTTCTAGACGCTTTTGTGAAATGCCCACTTCCACAAGAACGTGAGGCGGCAGTCCGAAAGTGTCACCAGTGAACTTCTTAATTTTCCCTTTTAGTGAGACGATGTAATCGCCTTCGTCGTATGTGTCAAAGGTTGTTAATCCCAATTCATCAATGAGTGCGAGTGCATGATCTTGCGTGGGGCCAACCCATTGTCCACCAACTTCCACGATTGACCCATCGGCAAAGACGTGGTTGAGAGTTCTTCCTCCCACTCGTTCACGGGCCTCTAGGACTTCCACTTCGACTCCAGATGCAACAAGACGGCGTGCCGCCGACAGTCCGGCAAGTCCGGCCCCAACTACAACAACTTTCATGATTTCCCCCAGTAAGTAGATTTATTAGATAATCTAACAAAGAATTTACGCCTCAAAATCACCAAGATTTACGGCCAACCAAGGAGACATATGGGCCGGCCCAGTTTGCGCAGTATTCGACGAGAAGAACTCCTGGATGCAGTTGTGGGGATTATTACGACGAAAGGCGTTGCAGGACTCACTGTTGCCGATGTTGCAAAATTGGCCGGGACTCAATCATCAAAAGTGCATCATTATGTGGGCTCTCGGGAAGAAATGATTTCAGCTGCTGTTGATCGCGCGTTGATTTCAGTTGAAGAAATTGTATTGAACGCTTTGACATCAATAGAACCAGTAAATCGGCTTGAAGCGCAGATTGAGATTTTATTTGGCACGAGTCTTCTGGAACCACACATCAATCAGTTAATAGATCAACTTATTGCTGCATCGTATTTGGACGAAGGAATCCGTAGCAATGTGAGTCGGATGTACAAGAGATTTCTTGAAATTCTCATCAATAGTTTTGAGCTCGCAGTCCCGAGCCTTCCCGAAGCGGAACGACATCAAGCCGCACATACAATTCTCGCGCTTGCACACGCGACGCCAACTTTCGAATGGCTAACTCTCGATACAAACAACATCAACGACGGACGTTTGGCCGCTGAGCAAATTGTTGCGAATGCAAAATTGCGTTGTCAGGAAGTCTCCAAATGACCAAGATTGGTTTAGTTCTTTATCCGCAGTTCACTGCACTCGACATTGTTGGCCCTTTTCAAACATTGGTTGATGTTCCTGGGTTGGACGTTTTCTTTATCGCAGAATCAGTAGGTCCGGTCACCGATCACACGGGACGACTTGTGCTGAATGCCACTCATACGTTTAGTGACACTGAAGCGCTTGATGTTGTGGTGGTTCCAGGTGGTTTCGCAGACCGTGTGCTTGATGAAAACAATGCCGTTGTGCAGTTCGTTAAGCGAATACATCCGACAACACAATGGACTACCAGCGTCTGTACCGGTTCAATCTTCCTCGCCCATGCGGGCATATTGAACGGTCTCGCCGCAACGACGCACTGGGGTTCGTATGATCGCCTCACTGCACTCGGAGCAGTAGCCACAAATCAACGTGTCGTACAAGTAGGAAAAGTCATTACCGCGGCAGGGGTTTCTTCGGGCATTGATATGGGGCTAGTGCTTGTCCAACAACTCGTTGGGGACGAGACAGCGAAGGCCATTCAGTTAGCAATTGAGTATGACCCTCAGCCCCCGTTTGATTCCGGATCGCCTGCGAAGGCCACTCCTGAATTAGTTGCCCTTGTTTCGGAGATTTTTAGCCAGAGAACGTGATTCTCTTGGCGTGATCGCCACATTTCTTTCGGCATCTGGCTGGCACTAGTAACCTCTATAAAGATGACGCGAAGTGTGGCGGCGAATTTCGCACCACATTTCGCACCATCCCCCGCCTTCGTAGCTCAGTGGATAGAGCAACGGTTTCCTAAACCGCAGGTCGCAGGTCCGATTCCTGCCGAGGGCGCTAAAAGGCCGTCTTACGACAAATCAGTCAACGCAAAATGTATCCGATTGGATACGCTATGAAGATGGCCGTACAGATTATTGAACAAGCGAGACTGGCAGCGGGGCTCACTCAGCAGGCAATGGCACAGCAGGCTGGCACATCTCGTTCCACCTTGTCGGCATACGAGCGTGGCCGTAAATCCCCGAATCTTGAGACGGTGGAAAGATTAATAGAAGTGGCTGGGTATGAACTCACACTGCAGCATCGAATCACATTTTCAAAAATAGAAATGGCACGAGGTCGACCAATTTTTGTGCCGGATCAACTGTGGCGACTTGATGTGAGCACATTGTTTGATCCAGTCATTTTGCCACTTGCGCTCAATTGGTCTCGTCCCGGTCATGAATATGAAGTGCGTGATCGACGTCAGCGTGCGCGGCTTTATGAAGTGGTGATTCGCGAGGGAATGCCTCAAGATCTCATGGCCTATATCGATGGCGCGTTGCTCATTGATTCTTGGAATGAACTCGTGCTACCTCGCAATGTCCGCGCTCATTGGCAATCGCTGATAGAGACTGCATCGTAAATGTCTGGCCCAACTGCATTTCAAATTGAAGTGGCGCGCATGTTTTTTTCATTGACCGCATCGGATGGTTTTTTGCTTGCCGGTGGAGGTGCGCTTCTGGCAAGTGGACTCACTAGTCGACCAACAAAAGATCTCGACTTTTTTGGGGAAAAGGGTCGAGTGGATGTGGATGATGTGCGTGAGCAGTTCCTTAAAGAGGCGGAAGCTCGGGGATGGAAATGTGAAGTTCTCCAGTCTGGTGCGTTCTTTGTCAGGCTTCATGTGAAGGGCACGGATGAAGTGCTCATAGATATAGCGACAGATGTCGCTGCTCAATATCCCTCACAATTTTCTATCCTTGGTCCAACTTTTAATCATGAAGAACTTGCTGGCCGAAAATTGTTGGCTTTGTTTGATCGGGCTGAGGCACGCGATTTTGCTGACGTATTTGTGCTTGCACAACATTTCGGTAAAGAACTTTTGCTTGTCCGAGCCTCTGAAATAGAAATTTCTCTTAATATTGATGTGCTTGCACAGATGATGCGTTCCGTTGACAGATACTCTGACGCGGACTTACCCATTGATGAATCCTTGTCGAAGGACCTGCGATTTTTCTTTGAAAAATGGGCGAACGAACTGGACCCAAGGCCTTCTAAAAGCACCTAGGGATGTCAGCATCCTTACTTGCTTTTCTTGCTTTTGGCTAACGCCAATCGAGTGAATAACTAAGCGACGGTTACCGTGCGGGTGTGCCACCCAGTGGCGCCATCTGGGGCAACACCGGTGACCATTTCAGTTTGGGTGTAGCCGCTCTTGTCGGTCGCACGAACCTGAATCGTGTGTGTGCCCGGTGTGGCCTGCCAATCAAATGTCCATAAACGCCACGTGTCATCAGTGATGTCGTCGCCAAGAAGTGCGTCGTTCCATTTTTCGTCGTTAATGCGAACTTCGACTTTTTGAATTCCGGTGTGTTGCGCCCAGGCGACCCCTGCCACTCGGGTTTGTCCTGCCGTGACTGTTGCTCCAGAGCGCGGCACATCAATACGTGATTGAGTTTTGATTGGGGCATCGCGAGCCCATCCACGGGGTATCCAGTAGCCCTCTGCGTCGGACCATTTGTTGACTTCAATCTCACTCAACCATTTAGTTGCGGAAATGTATCCGTAGATACCGGGCACAATCAGTCGAACTGGAAAACCGTGAGCGAGCGGCAAGGGCTCGCCGTTCATTCCGATTGCGAGTAGTGCATCGCGTCCGTCAAGAGCAATTTCAATAGGGAAGCCGCATGTCCAACCATCAAGACTGCGACTGAAAACTTGTTCTGCTTCTGATTTTACACCGGCTTGCAGCAGAAGGTCCTTTAGGTAGACCCCTTGCCAAACGGCATTGCCAATATATGGTCCACCGATTTCATTGGAGACACAACAGATAGTGATGGTTTTTTCCACTTGGGGCATCGCTGCGATATCAGCGTAGGAAAGGATGATCTCTTGATCAACGAGGCCATGAATACGCAGTTTCCATTTCTCAAGATTGACATTTGGAAATGAGAGGGTGGTGTCAATTCGGTAGAAGTCGCTATTAGGAGTGATGAAAGAAACATCTTGAGATATTTCAGATGGAGGTAACGAATTAGCAACGGGGGGTAACGAATCCGGTCGCTGGGATTCGGTCGAGCGAACACGTTGTAGTTCTTTGCTCTGGCCGATGAGCCCAGCAGTTACTGCGGTCGCACCGACCGCAGCAGATGCACGCATGAAACGGCGGCGGTCCCAACCTAAAGGAACTCGCGATGGAGATGGAGTGCTCGCCGCCAGCCAACTGTTCGTCAACATGCTCAGCAGTAACACGGCACTGGCGATTCCAATAGTGGCCCCTACAATCGGCGCCAGGATAGAAGCACCGTTTGATCCTTCTCGTTCACTCGCTGACAGAGCGCCGAGAAACGCAAAAATAATAATCGCACTGATAAGTGGTTTGGGTGACGTAACGCTGAAGGATCCTGCAATAAGTGCGACGGCGATTAGCACGATCACGATTCCTACTCGTAGAGCAGTTTTGTCATTGGTTCCAAACCAGTCAATTGCCAAGGTCTTTAACCAGCGTGGAGTGCGATCAATAAATGAACTTCCCACAGCGTCAATGGGCGAAGCGACCGTACCGAGAGCGGCTACCAACATTCCAATCGTGACAGCGATGCCGCCTGACAACAAGCCAGCGATTGCACCAAGGCGTCGCGATGGTGAAGACAGAAGCGAGGTGTGCTGTTGCGGAGCGAGTGGGTCTACTTCAGGACGAGACGGTGATGAAGAAGTAAAACTCACACCCAAAGTATCCAGCAAAATCGGAGCGAATGTCGGGTTATGCAGAAGATATTTTTTGCCAATAACCATGGGGATGTAGTCGCGGACTTCGGGACCGGTGCACCTAGGTCTCATGTCTAGAGCGTTAGGGGAAACCCCTTGGCATGGCTACGGTGCGAGGTGTAAATTTGTGGCGTAGACGCCAAATACGAGTAGAAAAAAGGGTGTATGAATTTCCTTCATAAGAAAAAAATGCTAAAAGTTGCGGTCGCAGTGGTCTTGTTTTGCGGAGTCGTTCCTGCGAATGCATCGGCAGCATCTTCGCCAAAAGAAGGAGCTAAGTGCTCGAAAGCAGGCGCAAAAGTAAAAGCCAGCAAAAGTGTGACCCTTGTATGTACAAAGTATGGAACAAAGAAAAAGGTATTGAAGTGGAAACGATCTGTGACCGTGACGACCAATCCCAAGGCGCCCGCGGTAACCACAACGATTCCTAGTTCAGCAACGAACACAAAAATTGTAATTCAAGGCTATTCCTACAAGGTTGCAAGTGGCATCAAAAAAAGTGATGTGTTGAGCATCAGCAATTTAGACAGCGTGACTCATTCCGTAACCTTTGATCCGAATTCGATAGATATTAATATTGGTGGGGGATACTCGATAAAAAAATCAAAGATGGCCGAGGCTACTAACACCGTGCTGTTTGATGTTTCAATCCCCGGAAACTCAACCGCTATTTTGCCTTCACTTGATGCCGGTTCGTACAGTTTTTATTGCACTATTCACACGTCCATGCGAGGAACATTGTTCATTGGGTAGAGCCGCAGTTGTCTCAGTTATTGGCCGCATGCCACATGTCACTGAGGGCAGCGGGCCAGATAGCCAGTGAGAATCTCTCCGTCACAGATACCGTCTGAGAGTAATGCGTAAAGCGCTTGCCCCCATTTTGATTATTGCGATCCTCGGCACGCTTGGTGTTTTTCAGCGTGAAGTACTTGGCGATATATACACACGCCTGATAGATCTTCCGCGAATCAGTCTTGTTCCTTTGGCCATTGCAGCATCTGCAATGGTGTGTGCTCGAGGTTTTTTCCTATTGGCGTGTTCTCCGGGAATTTCGTTACGCCAGGCGATCATGACTGATCAGGCCGCACTTGCCGCAGGCTATGGAATTGTTCTTGGTGGGGGAGCAGTGGGTACAGGGATGCGCATTCATATGTTCACCACGTGGAAGATTGCACACCTCACTATTGCGTCTTCAATTATTGCGACTGCAGTTGTTCCTTCATTTACAACGTGGGGTCTACCCAGCCTGTTGTTAATTGGTCCGGTACTTGGTGGGACTGCGTCAACAGAGCAAACATTGGCAGTTGCTGTTGGCATTCCTCTGATTATTGTGTCAATCGTGATCTGGTGGTTGGCACTGCGGTCTTCGACAATGTTTTCCGCTGTCGGACGTTTCACAGGTTGGCTGCGAGAGTATCTGTTGCGCAAGGTTCCCGCTCGATTTCCAAAAGTGCGAGGAGCAATAGAGCGCACTCAGCCGTTGGCTTTTTCAATCGAAATGCGTGACGACTTGGTTCGGTTGTTACGAACACGGTGGGCACTGATTTTCACAGCGTCTGTAAGCACATTGGCAGCCGGTTTTACCTGTATGTGGACTTCGTCGGTTGTGTTCAATGTGGAGGGGCTTACATTTCGAGAAGCCCTAGTGGCTTTTTCATTAGTGCGCGTTGTCATCGCACTGTCACCAATTCCGGGCGGTACCGGGCTAGCTGAAGTCGGACTTATCGTCTTGCTGGAAAGAGCTGGAGTAAGCACTGTTGATGCGACAGGAATGACATTGCTGTACCGATCCCTCACGTGGTTTCTGCCCATAGTTGTTGGTTCTGCAACGTGGTGGCGTTACAACCACACTCGGCCCGTAAACTTGACTAATCACAACTAACAGATAGAGCTCACAGTGATCGAAGCACGCACAATCCACCTTGAGCCCGAAGCAGTGATGGCGATGTCACAGATTTTGGGCATCATGCTTGACCAGATGTTTGATGCTGAAACCAGCACAATGTGGAACACGGAACACATCATTGAATTAGAAGCGCGACTTGTTGCGCCTGCTGAAGGTGAACCCGTCGAACTTGGCATTGATGACGCATCGTTGTTGCTGCAAGGTATGGCGTTTACCGAAGTGATGTCAGCAGAGTTGCCATGGATTGACATGGTGCGGTGGGTGACTGATTTTGTGACCACAGAGTTGCGTCAACATTGGACTGAAGAAGAGTGGCGAACCTTTTCCCAACAATGACAAAAGGCCCGGTCTGTCACTTACGTAACAAACCGAACCTTTTGTTCGATGTTTTCAATTCACAGGTACAAGACCTGCGTAAGAGTTAACGGCGCTTTGCTGCCTTCTTCACTGTCTTCTTGACAGCTTTCTTAGCAACTGGCTTCTTCTTTGCAGGAGCTGCCTTCTTCACTGCCTTCTTGACAGCTTTCTTAGCAACTGGCTTCTTCTTTGCAGGAGCTGCCTTCTTCACAACCTTCTTCGCAGGTGCTGGTGCAACTGCGCGCTTGACTGTGTTCACCTTCGGTGCTGCAGTGACACCGAGTGCGATGTCCTTGAAGCCCTTGAGTGCGGTGATCTTGGCAACTGTTTTTGCCTTGATCTTGATTGTTTCGCCTGTGGCTGGGTTACGACCCATACGGGCTGGACGCTTGATCTTTGCAAATTTCGCAAAGCCTGAGATATTTACAATCTCGCCTTTGGCGACGTTCGCAAGGATGACGTCGATTGTTCCTTCAACCATTTTGGCCGCTGTCTTATTATCGACATCGGTGTGAATGGCTACTGCTTGGATGAGTTCACGTTTCTTCATGAGCGAAAACTTATTCCATCTGCGCACTCAAATCGTGGATATCCATTGACTTTTTTGTCACTCGGGCGAAAGTCACTTTTCTGGTTCTTCGAGAGTTCTTCAGTTTGGAGAAAGGTGCCTGCGGGGGATAAAAGGCTCAGCACTGAAGAGAATACAGCGTGTAAATTCGATAACAAATGGTCAGAAACCCCCTGTTTTATTGGGTTTCAGGACACTATTTGTGCGGCAATACGAAGGTGGTATCTGCAAGAAAATCTGCTTCAGACTGATCGTGGGTGACCAAAAGGGCAGTGGTGGCGGTCTGTTTCAGGACTCGAGCGAGGTCTGACATCAACGCATCGTGGGTCGTTTGGTCGAGCCCAGAAAGCGGTTCGTCGAGCAAAAGGACCCGTGGTCGGGGAGCCAATGCCCGAGCAAGGGCGATTCGGCGGGCTTCGCCTCCGGATAATTCAGCCACATCTCGGTGGGCGAGGTGGGCAAGATTGACCATCTCGAGGAGTTCATGAACGCGGGTGGTGCGGTCGGTTTTTGGCATCTTGGAAATGCGTAATCCGAACTCAATGTTTTGGCTAACGGTCATAGTGGGGAACAAGTCACCTGTTTGTGAGACAAGGCCAATGCCACGTTTATGGGTGGGAAGCGAGGTGACGTCGACATTGTCAATGTGGACTATGCCGTGAGTAGTGCGAATGATGCCACAGATGGCATGGAGCAGTGTGGTCTTGCCAATGCCAGACGGGCCGGTAATTGCTAGCGTTTCGCCAGTAGGCACTGTGAAAGAAATGTTGTCGACAATGACGGTGTTGTCGAATGCAACGGAGAGATTTGAAACGTTAAGCACGACTCATGACTCCTACGGTGACGAGCACCATGAGTGCTGCGAGTACAAAGCCAGCTTGTTGTGCGGCGACACCTGGTCTGCCGAGCAGTTGTGCGATTGCAATCGGCAAGGTGGTAGAGCCCGAACGTGACAAGAAAGAAGTAGCGCCGAATTCGCCCAGCGATACAGCCATGGATAGGCCTGTTGCGCGAAGAAGGGCAGGTTTAAGAATTGGCACATCGACTCGGCGCCATGTTGTGAACGGTGATGCACCGAGGGTGGCTGATGCGTTGCGAAGCGATGTAGGGATGGCACGAACAGCTGGTTCTATGGCGCGGATAACAAGCGGCAATGCAATGACTGCGTGGATGACTGGGATGAACCACCGTTCGGATCGCCATGTGAATGGGGAGGTATTGAAGGTGATGATGAGGCCGATGCCAAGTGTTGCTGCGGAAACAACGAGTGGCAGAGAGAACAGCGCACGTGGTGCAGATGTGGTTGCAACCAATAAGGCAACTGGCACACAGATACAAGCAGCGGTGATGGCGAATACGAGTGAGGTGGTGATCACTGATTGTGGAGAGACAGACAGAGCAGGTAGCGAACCTGAAAAAATAGTTCGCCACGCTGATAGCGAGAGTTGGCTATTTACGACGAGAGATCTGTAGATGGTTGCTAGAAGAGGTGATGCAACGATGATGATTGCTGCTGCCGTGATTATTAGTGGAGTAGCGCGGTGTGTTGGTTTTGTTTGTAAGGGCTGGGCTGAACTGACATGTAGAGATGTTGATAGCAAACGAGAACCTCGACGCGTGAAGAAAAAGACGGCCCCGATGATGATTGCCTGGAGAACTGCAAGTGCAGTAGCGGTAGTTGTATTCCCAAGCCGCACTGCTTGGGTAAATATCTCTGTCTCAAGGGTTCGTCGAGACACGCCACCGAGAATTGCAATGACACCAAATGATGTGAAGCAATAAATGAATACCAAAGTGGCTGCACTAATGACAGCGTCAGAGATTTGCGGCCACACAACCAATGCGAACGTGCGTGACGGCCGAGCTCCAAGAGTGGCTGCACCATTTTCCAGTCGATGATTCACCAAGGACCATCGCGGGCCAACAATACGAAGAATGACAGACACGTTGAAAACCACGTGCGCCCAAATGATTGGGATCACACCCCGCGAGTCGGTGATGGCAAGAACCCCAGCGGCCACAACTACTGCTGGCAACACGAAAGGGGCCGTGAGAATGCCGCGAGCGATGCGTGACCCACGGAATGTGAATCGCGATAGCGCCCATGTAACGGGAAGTCCAATGGCAAGAGTGGCAAGCGTGCTGATGATTGCTTCCCATAGTGAAAACCACGCAACACCACGCAGTGACTGATTGGAAAGAACTTCGCTAAACGCGGAGAAGCGGAAGAAGCGAAGCAACGCATTGGCTACAGGCACGACAAAAAAGACACTCATAAATACCACGGGGGCTATGAGGAGTGTCTTTGTCTTGTTCACAAGATGATGTCTCTCCATGAACTCAACCACGAATCACGATTCTTTTCAATATCGGCAGAATCAAGTGTCAGCGGATTCTTTGGCGCAATAGCGAACTTGGTGAACAATTCAGGAAGCATTGCTTTTTTGTTTACAGGGAAAACAAACAGCGAGAGCGGCATTGATTCTTGAAAGGGAACATCTAGTAGATACGAAATCAATTGTGCAGCCAAGTTCGGATTACGAGTGCCGCGTAATGTGCCGACATATTCGGTTTGCCGAAAGCAGGTGGATTCAATGACAGCTGTAGGCGGTGTGTCGATCGGTTTTTCTGCGTACAACACTTCAGCTGGTGGGCTTGAACCATAGCTAACTACAAGTGGGTATTTGCCTTTGCCGGACGAACCAGAGAAATCAATGGTGTACGCAGTTGTCCAGTCGGGAGAAACGTGCACTCCGTTTGCCTTCAATGACTTCCAATAAGCCTGCCAATTGTTTGCACCGAAATGCGCAATGGTGCCGAGAAGAAAACCGAGCCCTGGAGAAGATGCGACCGGATCTTGGACTGTTAGAAGATTCTTATAAGTAGGGAGTGCCAAATCTTCCAGTGATGTTGGTGGTGCAACGTTGCGAGATGAAAACCACTTCTTGTCATAGTTCACACAAATGTCGCCATAGTCAACTGGTTTGTAACTTGTAAGCAAGTTGGCTTTCTGCGCACGAGACAACAGTGTGTTGTCAAGACCCCACAGCACGTCGCCTTCAGGAGTGCCCGCGGTGAGAATAGCTTTAGAAATCAAAACACCGGAATCACCACCAGTAACAACTTTTACTTTTGCACCAGTGGCTGCGGTAAACGCATCAAAGATCTTGTCTTGTGGCGTGAACGCATCGTATGCAAGCAATGTGACTTCATTCGGAGTTGCATCAACACGAGCAATTGTTGAATCAGTTGGCGTGTTCGACGAAGAACTTGCACATGCAGAAGCAATGACTATGAGTAATGGTGCGACGAGTATGCGTGAATATTTCATGAGAAGTCTCCGGGGTTGAGAAAGAATGGTTCGATAACGGCGAGACAGCCGCTGGTGACGCTGATTGACACAGATTCACCATTGGCGATATTGCTGACGCCACGAGAGGCGAACGATTGCAGCGTGTCGTTGGTTAGTTCCCACTGCAACCCGGTTGTGGTGACCGTGGCGTCACCACCGACTGGAAGCAGAGACACGATGTTTCCAGGCTGAGTGGCCAGATGGAATTCTTTTGTGTACGACACATAGGACACGCGAGCTGTACCTATTAATAAGGTTGCACTAACGGCGCCCGCACATGATGCAAGAGAGTGCACCATTCCGAGAACGTGGTCAAACCGATCACCGCCACCAGATACAACAGTGATGTGCGTTGACTGACGGGCTAGAGCAGATGCAATTGCGATTTCAGTGTCTGTGAGATCTTTGTCAGTTGGATACTCAGTAATCAGAACATTCGAATCATGAGCATCGGTTAAATCAATAGCTGAAATTGAATCCATATCGCCGACTAATTCATTCGGAACAAAGCCCATTGCAATTGCGTGCGCGTAGCCAGAATCTGCGGCGATGACGTATGCGTCTGTCGGAAGGTGTTGACGCACATTCGGATGCGGTGGGTCTCCGCCAATAAAGATGAGTGAGGGGCTTGTAGCCATATGTCGATTCCTCCGCTGGCATTACCCAGATCAGGTTTTCGGGTCGGTTACCGCAGTAACCCTCTCAGCCCGCTGATCGCGCGAGCTCCCCGTGATGTGTTGTATCTGTCAGGTTATACCTATGAACGAGCGATATCGGGTTCGATGAAGATGAATCGAGCTGATGGAACAACGGCCCGCATCGCCGCCTCAGCCTCGTCAATGCTGCGGCTCACGTCAGCAGCAGAAAGTGCAGGGTCAAAGATTGCCTTTGCAGCAACCAGAAGTGCATCTGGCCCCAGGTGCTCTGTGTGCAGATACACCACTTGTTGAATGTGTTGATGTCCGCGCAGAGAGGCGGCAAGAGCAATGCGAGTCTCCGGTAGAGCCGTCTCACCGATCAGTAAGCCCTTCATTTCTGCACCAAGGATGAAGGCGACAACTACAAGTAACAAGCCAATCGCTATGGAGCCCACTGCATCCCATCGTGGTTCGTGTGTGAAATGGGCGAGCAATACTCCGGCAAGTGCAAAGAATAATCCTGTTTCGGCTGCAACGTCTTCCAACAAAACAGTGGGGAGTTCTGGCTGTTTCGCTGTGCGAATGAATTGCCAATAGCTCTGTTGTGGTGGCTTGACATGTGCAGTTTCTTTTACAGCAGTGCGTAATGAATACGACTCGAGAAGAATTGCAACAATCAAAATACCAACAGCAATTCCTATGTTGTCCGTTTCGTGTGGATTGCGGAACTTGTGAATTCCTTCGTACAACGCAAAGAGCCCACCCATGCTGAACAGAACAAGCGCCACGATGAATGCCCAGAAGTAACGCTCACGTTCGTGACCGAATGGGTGTTCTTCATCGCGGGCTTTTACGGATCGTTTAGCCCCCAACATCAAAAGGCCCTGATTGCCGGTATCGGCAAACGAATGGACTGATTCTGCGGCTAGCCCAGCAGAGCCAGTAAGAAGGAATCCGACAAACTTGGAAATTGCGATACCAAGGTTGGCAAAAAAGGCTGCGATGATTGCCTTACGACTTCCTTCATTCATAGGTCTAGGTTGTCATACACAGAACTCAGCGGCACTGTTCGCTGTAAATACAAGGGGGAATCATGGGTGTATTAGATGGACGCATTGCATTAGTAACTGGCGGAGGGCGCGGCATTGGTCGTGCGATTTCTGAGTTGCTTGCATCTGAGGGCGCAACTGTTGCCATTAACTATCGTCGCGATAAGGACGCCGCAGAAGAAACGCAACGAGCAATTCTTGATGCAGGCGGTCTCGCCACTATTCACCAAGGGTCAAATGACATTCCTGTAGAGAATGTGGCACTGGTGAAAGACGTGTTGTCTGTTCATAGTGGAATAGATATTGCAATTCTGAATGGTGGTATCGCATCAAAAGGTCGCAGCATCGCTGATACAGAGGCAGAGGAATTGTGGCAGTTGGTTGCTACTCACGCGCTCGGGCCACATCAGTTGTGTCGCGCGTTAATTCCGTCAATGCGCACACGCGGCCGTGGTGACATTGTGTTTATCTCATCAGTTGCAACGTCAGGCATGTCTGCAAATGGTGCGCCATACAACATGGGTAAAGCTGCAATGGAAGCACTTGCTCTCACATTGGCGAAAGAAGAACGCCCGAACAACATTCGCGTCAACATCGTTGCCCCCGGCCTCGTAGAGACCGACATGGGCGTACGCCTAGCGCGAGCCATCACAGGACGTCGCGAGATGGACGATCTTCGTTCGATGGACGAGGCAGCTCCATTTGGTCGGGTCTGTCAGCCAGAAGACATCGCAAACGCTGTGTTGTGGTTCTGTTCGCCTGCCGCCAGTTACATCACAGGCCAACGAATACAAGTAGATGGTGGTGGTTCAAGTCTTCGGGTTGGCCAATAACGGCACTGGTCGTGTTTGGACCCCCAAGTAGTAGATAGCCTTCACAACGTGAGCCCACTTGCCCCCCAAAACACTGACACCATTATTGAGATCACGGACGAGGCGCTCGTTCAACTCAAGATTCTGCGTGATGAAGAACCAGAAAAAGAACGTCTTGGACTTCGTCTTGAAGTGATGGCAGCGCCAGGTGAAGAGTTTAAGTACGACCTGTCGTTTGAGATTGTCACCCAGGCTGCTTTTTCTGACGAAGTGCGCACCATCAATGGTCTCAAAATAATTATTCCGCTTGCCAGTTTTGAACACATCAACGGTGGAACTCTTGATTACTCAGAGCGTCAAGGTCTTATTATTCGCAACCCGAATAAGCCACCAGTCGCAATGATTGAAGGTCTCGTCAATGATGATGAGTTCTCAGCTGCTATCGAAACTGTTATTTCTGTTGATGTGAACCCAGCACTTGCGTCCCATGGTGGGTTTGTCACTTTTGTTGGTCACGACACCGAAGGTGTTGCCTATTTGACTATGGGTGGCGGCTGTCACGGTTGCTCAATGAGCAAGATGACCATGCTTGAAGGTGTGCAAACCACGCTGATTGAACAGGTGCCTGGCGTGCTTAAAGTGCGTGACATTACAGATCACGCAGCGGGTTCAAACCCTTATTACAGCTAAGGTTTTCCGCATGAGGGTGTCGCAATTATGGACGTACCCAGTGAAATCAATGATCGGTGTCGAAACTGATTCTGTTTCCTTATCTCAACTAGGCATTGTCGGCGATCGCCATTGGGCAGTGCGAGACAATGAACGTGGCGGAATACGTGGTGCGAAAAAAATAGGCGAGCTGATGCAGTTTTCTGCACGTCCAGCAGGCGACGGTTCTGCTCATGTCATCATCACATTGCCAAATGGCGAAGAGGTGAGAAGCGACAACACGCAGGTTGATGCGGTGTTGTCGGACACGCTTGGTCGGTCGGTCTCGCTTGAGTCATTGCCGGCTGATGGGGCGCTTGAACATTTTCGCCGCGGGCCATCTGACTCAACAGATGTGATGGCAGAGTTGCGGGGAGTCTTTGGGCGCACAGATGATGAACCACTTCCAGATTTTTCAGTGTTTCCTCCTGAAATAACCGAGTTCGAATCCCCACCTGGAACGCATCACGATTGTTGGCCGCTGATGGTGATGACAACGTCTGCTCTAGATGCATTGCGCAACGCGTTGCCAGAATCTGTCATCGATATTTTGCGGTTTCGTCCGAGTTTGGTAGTTGAAACGCCAAACGAAACTGGTCATCCAGAATTTTCTTGGAAGGGCCGTACAGGGCAATTGGGTTCTGCTGTTGTTGAGTTTTTAGATCCGTGCCCGCGTTGCGTCATGATTACACGTCGCGTCACTGAAGATATTCCTGAAGACAGAGCCATTATGCGCCATGTTGTACGTGAATTGAATCAAGCAGTGGGTGTGTATGCCCGCATTGTCACGCCCGGAAAAGTTTCCCTCGGCGACACGCTGACGTTTCTCTAGCAAAGAGTGGCTAGTGGCGACCCTGCTGCTTAGCTTTTGCAGCTTTTTCTTCAGTTTTGCGGGCTTTGCGGGCTTCACGCTTTGCAGCCTGAGCAGCTTCATCAATTTCACGAACGGCAGTGGTTGGTGCAGGACCTGACGGCGCAAAACGCTCATCGGATGCAACGAGCAAACGGAAACCTTTCAGTGAACGCGAGTACTGAATGACCATGAGGCGCACTGCATCAAGACCAAACTTCTCGAGTGCCTCTGGCAACACAACGTGTAGTTCTTCAAGTGAAGGATCTTCAGATGAATCACCAAGCTTTTCGATAGTCCACTGTGTGCATGGCTCAGCAAGAACAACACCTGCGTCATGAGCAGCGCGGCGCTTTGAAATTCCGTCACGAACAAGAGCACCAAGAGACGCTTCTTCATCAAACGCAGTTGCAGACAAACCGACAATGCGAGCGAATCCGTCACGAAGGTCGCCTTCAAGTGCCAATGTCAAAGTGGCAATGGTTGAGTCTTCAAGATTCTCAAACGCTGCGGTGTAGCGGCGGTCAAGGAGAAAGCGATCTTTGTCTTCGTTCATCGTTAGAGCCTTTCAGGGGTACCGCACGAGGCTATTGGCGGATTGGCTCATCGAGACAAGGCTTGCATTTCTAATACCCGAACCGGGGTTGTAAGACCCGTGCGGATACTGGGCAACAGCCCCCCGACACCCAAATTGGAACGCCAGCTCACGGTCCACTTAATGGCGGTGTTTGCGGCGTATGTGCCAGAGGCCCTGGTGTGAGATGCAGAGGTGTAGGTGTACATACAGTCGCTTGTGTCGTTGTCACCGCGAGATTGTGACCACGGAGTGCCAGGGCCTGAACATGTCACCGGTTCATGACCATCACCTGGTGAGTAAATGAGCGATGTGGGTACTGCTGTTGTTGTCACTGAGATGGGACCGACGGACGTTGGGATGTAGGCCGTGACACTGACTGACTTCCACACTGCACGCGGTACCCAAAACCAGGTGCCGACATTGACAACCATTTTGTTTGATGGTGGTGCAGTTTTAATCAACAACATGTTTACAAGCCGCGACACCTTGTTTTCGGAATGTTGCGCGACTCGAGATGATGTTGTTTGAGGTATCCAATGCAATGACTGACCAGTGGGACAACGACGAACGTATAACACGTCATCAATACCGTCGCGAGTGCGAACCGTAATGGGACCTGACGACGGGCCTGGCGTGGGTGTGATACTTGTAACAACATGCCAAGAACATGGGTCTTTAGTACCCGGGGCATCGAAATTGACTTGTGCTTCGATGTTGTCTCCAATTAGTGAACCAGAGCCGTTGGCCTCTGCCAGAACAACGGTTGGTTGCCGTGAGATATCAATGAAGATGGTGAGGACTAGGGCGCTAGCGCATAGCCAGGCCAGTGGGTGGTGAATGGAACGTGATTGCACGATGAACCTCCTAGGAAAACCGATTGTCGGGACGTGATTGTGACGAAACTCATTCCCGTTGTGCAGTCAGGATGTGTGCGGTGCCTGAGTGTTGTTGGCGAGCCGCGTGGGGATAACCTGTTAGGACCCTGAAAACAGGTCGCACGTGGAAAGCAGATTGGTGTCCATGACCCAGCAGCACCCAGAGTTAGAGCTAGAGCAGGCGTACATCCTGCATGCCTATGAGTGCCTGGAAGCAAGCCGTGTCGGCGCGCTGAAGATTCGTGACCTCACTTCTTCTGGCCCTGGCGGAACGTTTCAAGCGCGCCTTGAGCGCAATGTGTTTGACGAAAATCTTGTTCACCGTTTAGAACAACTTGAATTGGGAAATGCAGCGTTGGTGTTTGGGCGTATTGATCGCGCAGCCGATTCCGGAGCTGCCGTGGAAAGTTTCCATATCGGACGTCTCGCTGTAGCTGATGCCAACCGTGAACCTGTAGTTGTTGACTGGCGTGCACCGGTTGCTGAACCGTTTTACCGTGCCACAGGTCGTGAGCAAATGGGGCTGTTGCGTCGTCGACATTTTGTTGTCGAAGGTCCGCAATTGTTGGCACTGGAAGACGAGCTGTTTGGCGAAGGGCATCTGGGTGTTGGACAAGACGAAGGACTCGGCGATGACCCACGTCAAGGACTGCGCGGATACAGCACGTTGCTCACTGCGCTTGGTCGTAGCCGCACCGGCCAGTTGGGCGACATCGTTGCCACAATTCAGGCAGAACAAGATGAAATCATTCGCTCACCACAGGCTGGGGTATTGGTTGTGCAAGGTGGCCCCGGAACAGGCAAGACCGTTGTGGCACTTCACCGCGCTGCCTATTTGCTGTACACACATCGTTTCCCATTAGAAGATCAAGGTGTGTTGGTTATTGGGCCGAACAGAGTGTTCTTGCGATACATCGAACGTGTATTGCCATCTCTAGGCGAGGCAGGTGTGCAGCAGGTCATTCTGGCTGACCTAATTCCCGAGGTGCAGTTCGGATTGCGTGAGTCTTCAAACGTTGCTCGTGTTAAGGGCAACAAGCGGATTGCAAAAGTAATTGACAAAGCAATCACAGATCGTGAACGGCCAATTCGTGAAGATGTGCAATTACCGTACGGTGTTGGTTTTGTTCGTTTGCGTGCTGAAGAGTCAGTACAAATCATTAAGGCTGCACGTCGGCGGTACCACCGTCACAACCAAGCACGTCGTTATGTTGAAAACGAAGTATGGGCTGCATTGGCTGCAAGTTTCCGAAGCGGCGCTGATGCAGAAGATATTCGCGATGCGCTTACGGGTTCATCAGAAATTCGTGCGGTATTAGAGCGCATGTGGCCAGTACTGACCCCAGCTCAGTTGTTGCATGATCTGTTTGGCTCAAAGGCATTGCTTAAATTGGCTGGCAATGGCATCATGCCTGAGTCTGATTACTTGGCTTTGTATCGCGAACGTTCTGATTCATTAGAAGATGTGCGCTGGAGCAATGCTGATGCTGCGTTACTCGACGAAGCGCGTTTCTTATTAGGGCCGCGCCCGCGAAAGAGCGGCAAGGTTGACGAAACTGATGAAATTCGAACTTTCGGACACATTGTGGTTGATGAAGTGCAAGATCTCACTCCGATGCAGTTACGCATGGTCACGCGTCGTTCACTCAGCGGCTCAATGACTGTTGTTGGCGACATTGCTCAGGCGACGGGTCCGCTTGCGCCAAATGATTGGAAGGATGTTCTTGAGCATCTGCCATCACGCAAAACGCCCCGTGTCGTTGGATTATCTGTCGGATATCGCATCCCGGCGCAAATTATGGAACTGGCTGACAAGGTCATGCACGTTGCAACTCCGGGGCTTCGCGCGCCACGCAGTGTTCGCGATGGTGACGAAGTGCCCGTCATCACTGCCGTCGAATCTGCCGATGCGTTGTATGAAGCTGTCATTACGCGCGCCCGTGTGCTGTTGCAACAAGCAGGTGGTGGCAGAACTGCCATTATTTGCCCTGATGACATGGTTGATCAAATGTCATCTGCATTAGGTGCTGCATCAGTTCCTCATGGACGTGCACAAGCTGCCGGCCTTGATGAGAACCTGTCTATTGTTCCCGCTTCGTTAGCAAAAGGGCTGGAACTTGATGACGTCATCGTGGTCGAGCCGTCAGCAATTGTTGCCGATGATGCGCAGGGTTTGCGTCTGCTCTATGTGACACTGACGCGTTCAACGCGCAGTTTGACAGTGGTGCATCGCATGCCATTGCCCGATGCAATGTTGTAATTGTTACTTATTTAAAAGTGGCGTTACTGCGTCAATGATGAGCGGAATAAAGCGGAGTGCTTTGTCTGCATCAGCAGGTCTCTTGCTTTCAGCCGCTGAGTGAATAAGTCGCACGACTCGTTGCACGCTTTCAAGAACATCAATCTTTGAATCACGAATCAATGGTTCTACTGCCAGCAAGATCGCATCGGCTTCTGCAACTTTGGCTTTGTATACCTTTGAATTGCCATCAACGATTGCTTGTCCGAGACCATCTGCAACCGGCACTAATTGTTGAAGTAGCGAAATGATGGAGCCAGTTGGTATGACGAGGATGGTTGTGGTTGAAGCGGGAGCAACAGTTGAATCGGTGCTACCCGTGATGGTGGTTGCGCACGATGTGAGAGCGATAGCGCAAAGGGAAACATTCAGTAGGCGTTTGATATTCGTCAACGAGAAGCTCCGATGGTGAGGGAATTAGACAGTGACAAGTATGCGCGCGGTGGCATAGGAATCCACCGTGACAGAAGTGCCATCAATCAAGACAGTCATGTCGCCGGCTTCTGCTCCAATTTGCACTGTTCCGTGTGACCCTGGAACTAAGTGTGAATTTTCAAGGAACTCCAACATGCCGGGAGTGAACTCGAGTTCCTCGGGGATGCGGGAAACGGTGAATTCTTGACCTGAAGAGAGCTCTGAGAGTTTTTTCGCCGACGGGGGTGTGTACCCGCTGCCAGGAATTGGATTTCCGTGTGGGCATGTGGTGGGTTCGCCAAGCAAACTACTCATTGCAGTTTCCACTTCATGTGACATGACATGTTCCCAGCGACCAGCTTCGCGATGCGCAAGGGACCATGACAAACCCAGAATGTCGGTGATGAATCGTTCAGCAATGCGGTGACGACGCACAACTCGCACTGCAAGTTCTTCACCAGTAACTGTCAATGTAATTTTTCCGCCAGCAACTTCGATGAGAGATTCATCTGACATGCGCTTGATCATTTCTGAAACTGATGGCCGCGATACTCGCAACCGATCAGCTATGCGGGCCTGAATGACATCAAGGTCATCTTCGCGCAATTCAAAAATGGTTTCGCAGTATTCTTCGAAAGCTGGATGATGTTCACCGGGGACTGCCATGGACTCATTGTACCCACGAGGGGACAGGTGTGGCTTCCTGGTGGCGCTTAGTGAACGTTTGGTTGCCCTATTAAACGAAGTCCGCCCCACGCGAGTGCAGCGACCGCACGACCAAGTGCCACCGGGTCAAAGTCGCGGCCGTGTCGCAACACTTGCCGACTGACAGTTTCGGCCATTCCTACTAATCCGATTGCAAAAGTGACTTGGTCATCTGCAGAAATGTTCGCGTGAATAAATGGGGCAATTGCTCGTGCCGCTGCATCTTCGAATTCACTGACTATGTCGGTAAATTCAGCATCTACTCGTGCTGAACTTTCAAACAAAAGAGCGAACGCTTCTTTGTTGTTAGCTACCCAGGTGAAGTAGGCGATCATTCCTAGTTCGGCTTGATCATGTGGATTGCTTGAACCGGCGACTGAAGAAGTCACGGTGGTAACGAGATCATCACCCACGAATCGCAATAGTTCGAGATACAGAGCTCGTTTTGAATCGAAGTACTGATACACCACGGGCTTTGTGATTGACAGAGCTTCAGCAATGTCATTCATTGATGTGTTGTGGTACCCAGCATTAGAAAATGAAGTGAGTGCAGTATCAAGAATTTGTCTGCGACGATCAATTGGTGCAGAAGTCATAAGTGTATTTTACCGACCATGTTCACGATCATCACGTTCTGCAGCTTTCACTGCGTAACCAATGATGATTGAGGGAGCTAGCAAGATGGAACCAGCGATGATGCATGCAGTAACTATGTTGACAAGAATGCCTTTGAATCCGATGATGAACGCCGTGACGAAGCATCCCATGGCGACTGCCCACAGCAAATAGCCGAGTCGATTGGCGGCATCGTTTATACGAGCGATTGTTTGCCGACGTGAACGAACAGGATCGTTGCTTGATTCGGTATTTGACATACCAATGATGGTAGGGGAAATAGACGCGTATGCCCCTGCGGTTACAAATTTGCGGGCAAGAGTCGCGCTAGTGCGCCAAAAAACCCGTACAGGGTGGGGATGAAGATGCCCCCTGCTATGAGATACACAAAGAGTTTCCTGAGGCCGCGACGTGTCACGATGCCAGCGATAATTCGGATTGCGATAAGGGCAAATCCAAAGAAGAGCACTGTGGGCCAAGCAGTCGGGTCGTGAAACCAATCATCTTTGGGTTCTTGAACGGTTGGGTCGTTGATTGCGAACGGAGTAGGGGGCAGTAGCGACTCAGTTGAATCAAGAATGGCCACCACAATGATGCGTTGTGTTGATGTCCATTTCGGATAACACGACACCAAGGTCACTGTAGCTATATCTGGGTCGGTGGTTTTTGTAACTGCAGTATCTGTGGCTGAAATGATTTTCGGTTCACCGTCAACTGTGTAGGTAAAGGTGCCATCTTTGGATTCGATGATTATCTTTTCTTTGTCATGAATTTCGTCGATACGACTAAAGGGAGCCCCAAATGTTGTTCGATGACCAGCAATTGCTACGTTGCCTTTTTGCCCGGGGAGTGGTGACCCAGGAAAAAGTCCGGGACCTCGCTCTGAATCTTTGAGTCGCACGCCAGCGACCAAATATTTAGAAACACCAATTGATGGAATTGTGATTCGTCCAACAAGGCCGCCAAATGTGGGCTGAGCCGGCTGCAGTTGAACGAATTGCGTGGCCATTGCAGTTTGGGCACGACTCTCTGCGATTCCCGTACCCCACAATTGGTATGCCACAAAGGACAGCATCAATAAACCAGCCACAATCATGGTGCGACCAAGAACATCAAGAAGGCGAGAGATGCGCCCCGGTGATGCATTCGTGTCCTTTGCCATGTGGGCGACTGTAGTGGCGTTGGTAGTGGTCGATACAGGTCACTAGCGTGGTTACGGCATGGACACCGTTATCGAGCTCTCAGGTGTTGTTGCTGTCCTTGGTCAATTCCCTGCATTGGCTGGAGTCGATCTCACAGTGCAACGTGGAGAAATTGTGTTGTTACAAGGCCCGAATGGTGCAGGCAAAACATCGCTCTTGCGAGTGTGTGCTGGGCTGATGCCGATCGAGCGCGGAACGGGGCATGTCCTCGGAATAGATCTTGCGACGAACAGGGAAGCCATTCGTTCACGCGTGGGATTACTTGGTCATACCAATGGTTTATATCTGGACCTCACTGTCATGCAGAACTTGCAATTTTGGGCATCAACTGTTGCTGCCACAGCATCAGAAGTTTCAACTGCGATGGCAACGATGCGAATTGATGGCCGACTTGCAGGAGTGAAAGCGTCGCAACTGTCTGCTGGGCAACGCCGCCGGTGCGCATTAGCAAGCTTGATTGTGCGCCGAGCAGAAATTTGGCTGCTCGATGAACCACATGCAGGTCTTGATGCGGCTGGTCGTGATGAATTAGATGCGTTGTTGCGTTCTGCAGTTGGGTCGGGAGCAACTGTTGTTCTTGCCAGCCATGAACGTGATCGTGCACTTGGTTTAGCAACACGCACTGTCACAATTGATGGGGGTGGGGCAGCATGAGCAGTACCGCGATCAAGAAGCGAGGCATTGCTATTGCAGTTGCACGCAAAGATCTCACTATTGAATGGAACAGCCGCATTCTTGTTAATCAAGTTGCACCGTTTGCTGCAATCGTGATGGTGTTATTTGCATTCGCACTGGACAACGACGGAATTCTGCAACGCGTTGCTCCTGGCCTTGTCTGGCTAGCAACATTGTTCAGCATGCTTGTTGTCATTCAGCGATCATTCACAGTCGAATCTGCCGATGGTGCACTTGATGCGCTGCGTGTTGCAGGCGTTGACATGGGCGCGATTTTTGTGGGGAAAGCAATTGCGTTGATGGTGCAGTTGTTTGTTCTGGAGCTCTTGCTTGTAGCTACGGCTGTCGTGCTGTACGGCGTGGAAATGACAATGGCGGGTTTCTGTGAGGCAATAGTCACCCTTGTGGTGGCAACCGTTGGCCTCGGAAGCGTGGGTACTCTGTACGGAGGTCTTGCTGCAGGCGCACGGGGTCGGGAGACACTTCTTCCGCTTCTGTTGTTGCCAGTGGTAGCACCTGTCCTGATCGGCGCCACACGGGCGACCGAGGCGGCATTTGGTAGCGGTGGCACCACAGTGTCCGAAGGGTGGCCATGGATTGGCCTCCTTTTGGTCTTTGCGGTTCTGTTTTGCGCTGTCGGAACCGTTGCCTTTGGTCCTCTGGTCGACGAATAGGTCCCGATTTCCCCCATCGCCTTCGGGCGGTCAGACTTAATGAAGTGGATGTGAACATGGCCAGACAGTCAGGCACCGGAACTTCTGCAACGAGGCGGCTCGGAATCCTTGTCATCCTCATGCTTGCTGGGCTTGCGCTGTGCGGACTGTGGTTTTCTGCTGAAGATGTCGTGCAGGGAAGCACCGTACGAATTATGTACATCCATGTTCCTTCAATTTGGACTGCATACATTGCGTTCGGGCTAACTGCCGTGTGTTCTGCTGTGTATTTGTCTGGCAAGAACAGATCCCTTGCGTGGGATCGTTTTGCCGGTGCAGCAGGTGAAATTGGTGTTCTGTTTGTAGCGGTGTCATTGGTGACAGGAAGTATGTGGGGCAGGCTCACGTGGGGCACCTACTGGGTGTGGGATGCACGTCTTACCAGCACTGCGTTTTTGTTCATTACGTATGTCGGATACTTGGCTGTTCGTCAGCTCGGTGGAACACATCGTCAACGTGCACGTCGTTCGTCTGTTCTTGCACTGTTAGCAATTTTGGAAATACCGCTTGTGCATTTCAGTGTCACATTGTGGCGTTCGCTGCATCAAGAAGCGTCTGTGGCTAACCCCAATGCAAAGGTTGCTCTTGATGGTCTGATGTTGTTCTCGTTATTCCTTGGTCTAGTTGCTTTCACGCTGTTGTTCGTATGGCTGGTACTACATCGTCAGCGCGCAATGATGTTGGAAGATGCATTCTCTGATCGTGGTCTAGATCTCGCGATTACAGCTCGGCGAAATGAAGCGGGAGCGTAATTGTTATGAAACATGCATCATTCATTTTTGGAAGTTGGGGACTGACCGCGGTCTCTGTTGCTGTGTATGCCGTGTGGGTTATCCGTCGTGGACGTGAATTAGCCAAACATGCAACACGTGAGGAAATGCCGTGGACTTAACACCGCGTACGGTTACTGAACCTGGTACTCAACCCCCAGCCCGCAAACGTCGGTGGCTGCCAATTCTCGTTGTTGTCGGTGCACTTTTGGGCGGCGGCGTAATCGTCACTCAATTTCTCACAAGTGCAATTGACTATTACTGCAATGTCGATGAAGTTGGCGTGCGTAGTGGTTGCAGTGGTGAACGTCGAATGCGCGTGCAAGGCGTTGTCGAACAGAATTCTGTGAAACATGCTGATGGCGGCACCACATTTACTCTTGACTTCAACAGAAAGACTTTGAAGGTCGCATATTCGGGTGACCCAGGCGGCGTTTTCCAAGAGTGCATCCCCATCATTGCGCACGGCCGTGTGGTGAATGGTGTGTTCGAGAGCGACCGCATCGAAGTGAAGCATTCGAATCAATACGTTGAAAAGAACTCCACGAGAATTGACGCGTCAAATAAAGAGGCAGCTGCATGCTCGGTGTTGAAGGGCTAGCAGGCCCACTCGGACGTGCAGCTCTTTTCGTTGGGCTGATTGGTGCTTTCTTTGGAATGATTGCTGCCGTAACAGGTACGCGTAACGAAGATGAAAAAGTTCTGCGTCTTGTTCCGCGTTTTGCAACGTTGTCGTGTGTGGCTGCCATTTCAGCGTTTGCTGCAATGGAATGGGCAATGATTACCCGTGATTTTTCTCTTGCATATGTACAAAAAGTTGGTTCGAAAAGTACGCCGGCGTTGTACAACTTCACGGCAGTATGGAGCGCTCTTGAAGGTTCCATTTTGTTGTGGCTACTTATCCTTACGTGCTTAACAAGTGGCATCGTTTTCAAATACCGCACACGCATTACAGACCCCATGGTGGGTTGGGCAGTTGCCGCCATGTTTTTCGTTGGCATCTTTTTCTTTATATTGACGTTGGGTCCAGCGAATCCGTTTGCAGTTGGAGCAGCCGGGGTGCTTGATGGGCCAGGACCAAACCCGCTGTTGCAGAACCACATTCTCGTGGTGTTCCACCCGCCCATTTTGTATCTCGGGTATGTCGGTATGACCGTGCCGTTCGCATTTGCAATTGGTGCATTGATTACTGGTCGCGTTGGTGAAGGTTGGCTCGTAGAGACGCGTCGCTGGGCCTTGTTCTCATGGGGCTTCTTGACGCTCGGCATCATTCTTGGTTCATGGTGGAGTTATGAAGTGTTGGGTTGGAGCGGCGTGTGGGCGTGGGACCCTGTTGAAAATGCTTCGTTTATTCCGTGGCTAACAGGCACTGCATACATTCACTCTGTATTGGTGCAAGAGCGTCGCGGCATGTTGCGCGTCTGGAACCTGTCATTGCTGGTTTCGACTTTCAGTCTCACAATCCTCGGAACGTTCCTCACACGGTCAGGTGTGCTGAACAGTGTGCATGCCTTTAGCGATTCGAATATTGGACCGTACCTTTTGAGCTTCTTTGCAATCATTGTTGTTGTATCTGTTGTTCTCATTGGTTGGCGCGGACAGAAATTGCATTCACCTGGCACCATTGATTCGCCATTGTCGCGAGAAGGTGCGTTCCTTGCAAACAATGTGATCTTTAGTGTGTTCGCTTTTGTGGTGTTGCTCGGAACAGTGTTTCCATTAATCATTGAGGCACTGCAGAATCGCCAATTAGTAGTAGGTGAACCCTTCTTCGACAAGTTGGCAGTGCCTGTCGGATTGACCTTGCTGTTTCTTATGTGCATTGCACCGGTATTGCCATGGCGCAAAGCGTCTGGTGAATTGTTGGCGAATCGCTTGTTCTGGCCCGCATGGGGCGGAATTGGTGCCCTTGCGCTGAGTGTCGGGATAGGTGCAACGGGATTTGCTCCGTTGTTGACTTTTGCTCTGGGCGGATTTGCTGGTGGTGCTGCATTGCGGCAATTGGTTCTTGCAACACGACGCCAAGGTTTGCGCGGGTTTGTAGGTCGCGCGAATGGCGGCATGGTGGTGCACATCGGGGTCATCTTGATTGCAGTTGCTCTGGCTGCGTCCAATAGTTACACCCACAGCCAAGAGATGTTGCTGAAACAAGGCGTTGTCGCCACTTTCAATGGCCACACATTTGAACTCACCGGATTTACAACTGAATCAGACGCACGCCGCACAGTGGTTGCGGCTGTTGTTCGAGTTGATGGTGGTAAGAGCTATACGCCAGCAATTACGAAATTTAAGTCAATGGGAACAAACATTGGAACACCATCAGTGAAGTCGTCATTTGTTAATGACATTTATCTCACTGTTGAACCACCGATCAAAGTCTCAAGCAAGACCGTAAAGATCAAAGTGTTCATTAAGCCCATGGTGATGTGGCTATGGATTGGTGGAGGCCTGATGGGTGTTGGCACGTTGTTGTCTGCATTCCCTGGGCGTCGACGCAAACCAACTGACGCAACGTCGGCACCAGTACCAACCGGGGCTGTTTCGTGAATCGCGGGAAGAGCGTTCCGTATATCGCTGGTGCTGCCGGTGTTTTGTTACTTGCGTTTCTTGTAATTCTTGCAATGGCAAAGCCAGGGGAGTCTGAATCAGCGTCGTCTCCGTTGTTGGGAAATCCTGCCCCCGTTGTTAAATCAACCACGATTGGTGGCGGACCATTTGATTTGTCGCACCGCAAGGGAAGTTGGGTGGTGTTGAACTTCTTCAACTCCACATGTGTTCCGTGTCGTCAAGAACATCCGTTGCTGATTGATTTTGCGAAAGAACAAAAGTCATCGGATAACGCTGTCGAGTTGTACACCATTGTGAATGATGATTCTGATGGTGCTGTGCGGGCATTCTTTGATACCTACGGTGGCGACTGGCCAGTAGTTCGTGATGACGACGGGGCTATATCTGTTGCTTTTGGTGTTGCAAAAGTTCCAGAGTCATGGGTTATTGATCCGAATGGATTCGTCCGCTTACGCATCATGGGTGCGTTGACAAAGGGTTTTCTTACAGCTCGCCTTGATGAGTTAAAGACTCAGTTCGCAGGTGGACAATGAAATATCTGAAGTCATGGCCTGTGTGGATGCTGATGGGTTTGATTGTGGTTGCGTTACTTACGGTAGGAACCACTCGCGATAATGGACCGCTCACGCAGTCTGATCGAATCGACTCAATCACGAAACATATTGCATGCCCAACCTGCGACGGAGAAAGTGTGTACGTGTCGCGCGCTTCAGCTGCTGAAGCAATTCGTAATCAGGTGGCACGTGATGTCAGTGCCGGCACGATGACCGATGACGAGATCATCGGATCTATTGCGAACACGTTTAAGGCAAAAGTTCTGCTCGTTCCTCGCGCCACTGGTGTTGATTCACTTGTATGGATTTTGCCGATTGCAGTGTTGGTGTGTTCGATTGCTGGTCTCTGGGCGGCGTTTCGTCGTTGGCGTCGTGAGAATAATGGTGAGGCATCGTCCGATGACGTAGCACTTGTAGAGAAGTTGCTCGCAGAAGATCCGACTGACGAGGACAATGTCTGATGTCTGACGAGCTTCGTCATGAGCAACAGTTCTTGTTGCGATCATTGCGTGACCTCGATAATGAGCGTGCAGCTGGCGACATTGATGATGCTGATTATGCGGCGTTGCGCGATGGGTATATTTCTCGCACGGCCGCCATTACTCGCGAACTAGAGGGTGTCGGGGTTGCAACACCAGCAGTCAGCCGCAATTGGGTGCGGCGAATGCTTGTAGTTGTCTGTGTAGTTGCAGCGGGGGCTGGGGCCGGCATATGGGTGGCGCGTCAGTCAGGGCAACGTCTGCCAGGCCAAAGTTCTTCGGGTGCAATTGAACAGAGTTCGTCTGGGATATTGGCAAGTGCACGCCAATTGAATTTCTCTGATCCTGGAAAAGCAATTGAGTTGTATACACAAGTTCTGAAACTTGAACCAGATAACGCAGAAGCACTGACATATCGTTCATGGATTCTTGCATTGACGGCGCGAGCTGCAACTGGAAACGTCAAGCAACTTGCGCTGATAACCGCGGTAAAAGATTTATTGCGCGCACAGCAAGTTGATGAGCAATACCCCGATGCTCACTGTTTTCTTGGGATTGTGTATTTCCGTTTTCTCAACAGCGCATCTCTTGCAAAACCACAATTAGACACATGCAAGGCAATGAACCCTCCGAAAGAAGTGCAATCATTTGTTGACGCAATCGTTACGGAAGTCGATAGAGCTCTTGCCAAGTAGCGCTACTTCGGTGGTTCCCAGTATTCAGCGCGGATGTACAGCCCGTTCTCGCGGTGCAATACAAACACTGAACCCTTCTTGAGGGAACGTGGAACATTGTCAACATCCATCCCGCGGCGAATGAGCCCATTCACAGCATCAGGTATGACATCACCGTGGCTACACAGCACCGCGTTATCCGGCGCGTCATCCAAGACGGCCAGTGATTTCTCCAACGGTGAATCTTCTTCAAGTCGGGAGTCGACGACAACATCAAGCTCACAGAGTTCACCAAGTGGCTGCAAGGTCTGTTGACACCGCAGATACGGACTTGACCAAAGAACGCTGGGGTTAAGGGCTGAAAGGCGAGTGGCCAATGCGTGAGCCTGTTCCCATCCGTTGTCGACCAAAGGGCGGTCGCGGTCATCCTCTGTCCACGCGGATCGGCTGCCGGCTTTTGCGTGTCGAACGAGATAAATAGGCACAAGGTCACGCTATTGGAGGCAGAATGAATGCATGGGTTTTTTTGATAGAAATCGAGATGAAGTTATTTCGCAGGGGTACGACCCTGCACGACTACCACCTGGGCAATACCTCACTGATCGTTTTCCCGTATTGCACGTTGGGGATGTGCCTACGTATGCGCCTGGTGAATGGAATCTCACTATTGGTGGACTCGTCGATACGCCGTACGTGTTGACATTTGAACAACTCACTGCATTGCCGTAGGTAACCCTTACAACTGATATCCACTGCGTG
>JAPKZY010000008.1 GCA_026393535.1 Actinomycetota bacterium
TGCCATGGCATGAGACTCGCGGTGTGGCGCGATGTCGACGAAACCAGAACTGCTTGCTTCGGCCTGCACCACATGATGGTCACCGGCGGGGTAGAAGCCAAAGAAGCGCTCGCCAACGGCAACGCCATCAACAGCTGACGATGTGACAACGCCAAAGCCCATAGTGGGTAAACGACCCCAACCATCTTCTGTGGGAAAGAAACCCCAGTAGTCAAGAGCATCGCCCGACATCACGTAACTGATGTTGTTTGCAGTCAGCGCAAACCGCTCGAGAGCGAGGACAACGGAACCTTCTGGTGCGGCGGTGGGCGTCGCAGTGGCGACGATGCGGTGATTGCGAAGGTTGGATCGGTCGATCTCTAAGTGCATGGGTTCTCCTTGTTCGTAATGAACTTATGGGGTGTGTGGGGCCCATTGATAATCCCACAGGAACAGCATCTATTCTTATTCGACACCCTTTGTTGGGTCAGACGCCAGCAAAGATGGTGTCTCGTAAGTAAAGGGGAGACCATGGCTGAGAACTACGGATTTGAAGGAAAAATTGGACGCACGCTGGCTGAGTCAGAGCCTTGGTTCGCGACTCCAGCTCACCCTGGTCCGGATGCTCCGAACGTCATCCTCGTTCTTCTTGACGACACCGGTTTTGCCCAGATGGGTTGCTTCGGATCTGACATCGATACCCCGAACATCGATGGTCTCGCTGCAAATGGTTTGCAGTTCACCAACTTCCACGTAACGCCATTGTGCTCACCAACGCGTGCAGCTCTCATTAGCGGTCGTTCTAACCACGCAGTTGGTATGCGCACCGTGTCGAACTTCATCACTGGCTTTCCAAACCAACTCGGTCACATCTCAAACCATGCAGCAACTGTTGCGGAAGTTTTAGGTGACGAGGGCTATGGAACATTTGCTGTTGGTAAATGGCATCTTGCGCCAATGGAGCAGGCTTCAGCTGCTGGCCCGTTTGATCAGTGGCCACTTGCACGAGGCTTTAACCGTTTCTACGGATTCATGGATGGCGAGACAGATCAGTTCCACCCCGAACTTGTCGCAGACAATCACCCTGTCGATGCACCACGCACTGCAGAAGAGGGTTATCACCTTTCAGAAGATCTTGTTGATCAAGCATTACGTATTATCTCTGACTACAAAGGCGTTCGACCAGACCGCCCGTTCCTTGGTTACATCGCATTTGGTGCAACTCATGCGCCTCACCAAGCTCCTGCGTCGTACATGGCGAAATATCGCGGTAAGTACGACGAAGGTTGGGACATTGTTCGCGAGCGTTGGTTCAAGAAACAAATTGCTACCGGAGTGATTCCTGCAGACACAGTGTTGTCGCCTCGTAACCCTGGTGTACAGCCGTGGGATGAATTGTCAGAAAACGAACAACGCCTTGCTGCTCGATTGCAAGAAGCGTTCGCGGCATTCCTTGATCACACAGATGATCAGATTGGTCGCCTTGTTGAAGGTTTGCGCAAACTTGGACAACTCGATAACACGGTTCTTGTTATTCATGCCGACAACGGCGCTTCACAAGAGGGTGGCCCATACGGTGTCATGCATGAAATGAAGTTCTTCAACGGTATTTTCGAAACACCTGACCAGGCAATCAAAGACATTGATGACATTGGTGGACCAAATAGCCACAACAACTATCCGTGGGGTTGGGCGCAAGTGGGAAACACCCCGTACCGCTGGTACAAGCAGAACACGCACGAAGGCGGCGTTCACGTGCCAATGGTGATGCATTGGCCGAACGGAATACCTAAAGAACAAAGAGGAACAAAGCGCGATCAGTTCGTGTTTGTTGCTGACATCGTTCCGACCATGTACGACATCATTGGTGTTACACCTCCGAAGGTTCGTAAAGGTCTTGAACAAATGCCTGTTACAGGACATTCCTTTAGGTCGTTCCTCAAAGACGCGAAGGCACCTGCCACAAACACGGTTCAGCATTTCGAAAATGGCGGCAGTTTGGCAATTGTTGCTGGCGAATGGAAAGCCGTGTTAAAGCACACTGCCGGTCAGCCATACAGCAATGAAAAGTGGGAGCTGTATCACCTGTCGATTGACCGTTCAGAGTGCAACGACCTTGCCGAGAGTGAACCAGCAAAACTTGAAGAGATGATTGCTCACTGGTGGGAACAAGCTGAGATTCACGGCGTGTTACCGCTTGATGACCGCGGAATTGAATTGTTTGGTTCTCGTTTCCGTAAGAATTCACCACACCCTGAGGATCGTCGTTACGTGTACCGTCCACCAATGTCGCCGATGCCACCGCAAGCATCTGGCGGAATTGGTGGTCGTAATGTTGACATCGTTGCCAAAGTCACCTACAAAAAGGGCGACGAAGGCGTTTTGTATGCCTCGGGCACACAGAACTCCGGAATTTCAGTGTTCATTCAAAATGGGCGACTTCTTCTTGACTACAACGCATTCGGTGATCACACCATTATCGAATCAACTGACCTCGTGCCAGAAGGTAATCATGAACTTCGTGCAGTACTTCGCCGTGGTGATGGAATGTCTGGCTACTTAGAAGTCACAATCGATGGTGTGTCAGGTGGTTCGGCTGACGTGTCATTGTTTATGCGCATGATTTCGTCTGTAGGGCCAAGCGTCGGATTCGACCATGGTTCCCCAGTGTCGACTCGTTACGGCGCACCGTATACATACACAGGTGAACTGCACGAAATCATTATTGAAGCGGGACCTCGTCGTGTTGATACTGCAAAAGCTGAAGCTCAAGCAGAAATGAATCGCCAGTAATTTACTGGACGTGTGCAGCGGCACGAATAGTGTCGACCACAGCAGTTCCTGGTGCTCCAGGACCTAGCACTTCAGAAATACCAGCAGCCTTCAACAGCGGTATGTCTTGTTTCGGCACAATGCCGCCCACGACTACCGGAATTGAAGCACCACGTGATCGCAACGCTTCCACAACTAATGGCGCAAGAGTCATGTGTGCGCCTGACAGCATTGACAACCCGATGACATCGACGTCTTCGTCAATTGCGGCCGATGCCACAGTGTCTGGAGTTTGAAACAAGCCTGTGTAGATAACTTCCATTCCGGCATCACGCAATAGGCGGGCAACAATTTTGATTCCGCGGTCGTGACCATCAAGTCCGATCTTTGCAACAAGCACGCGCAACGTCATTAGATTGTCGGCACTTCAATATGGCGACCAAATACGGTGCCCATGGACTTCATCATTTCGCCCACCGTAGCCCGCGCATTCGATGCGTTAATCAGGGCTGGCATGAGGTTTATTTCAGGGTCCGCTGCTTCAGTTTCAAGAACAGCAAGAGACTCGGCTACAGCGGCAGAGTTGCGTGATGAACGCACGGCTTCGAGGCGACGGCGCTGTTTCTGCTCGTCTTCATTAGTGATACGCAACAGGTCGATCTCTTCTTCATCATTGCCCTCTAGAAAGTGACTGACACCGACAATGATTCGCTCGCCTGAGTTGAACTTGCGTTCAAGGTCATAGGCAGAATCAGCGATACGGCTCTGGAACCAGTTCTCTTCAATTCCGTTGATACAGCCATCAAGCATGGAACCCTGACCAAATGCTTCGATGTCAGCAAATATCTCTTCAGCCCGACGTTCCATCTCATTGGTCAGTTCTTCTACGTACCACGAGCCACCAAGTGGGTCAGCAACTGCAGTCACGTTTGTTTCGTTAGCAATAACTTGCTGCGTACGCAATGCAATACGGGCTGCTCGTTCGGTTGGCAAGGCCATTGCCTCATCCATTGAGTTTGTATGCAATGACTGTGTGCCGCCAAGTACGCCGGCCAATGCCTCAATGGCTGTACGAACAATGTTTACTTCTGGTTGCTGGGCAGTAAGCGATACGCCAGCAGTTTGCGTGTGGAAGCGAAGTTGCAATGAACGCTCGCTGGTGGCCCCATAGCGTTCTTTTAACCATCGTGCCCAAATACGTCGAGCAGCGCGGTATTTCGCAATCTCTTCGAAGAAGTCGATGTGCGCGTTGAAGAAGAATGACAATCGTGGTGCAAATGCATCAACAGACAGTCCGGTCTGTGCAGCAAGTTCCACATAAGCAAAACCATTTGCCAATGTAAATGCCAATTCTTCAGCTGCAGTAGAGCCAGCTTCGCGAATGTGATACCCCGAAATGGAAACAGAATGCCATTTCGGCATTTCTGCTGCGGTGAATGCAATGGTGTCTCGCACGAGGCGCATGCCCTGGCGAGGAGGGAAGACAAATTCTTTTTGCGCTTGGTATTCCTTCAGAATGTCGTTCTGCAACGTTCCACCAAGACGTGCGCGGGGAGTGCCATTGCGTTCGGCTTGTGCGATGAACATCGAAAACAAAACAGCGGCAGGTGAGTTGATAGTCATTGAAGTTGTAATTTTGCCCAAGTCAATGTCGCGGTAGAGGTCGTCCATGTCTTCCACGGTGTCAATGGCGACGCCGCATCGACCCACTTCGCCAAGAGACATGGTGTCGTCACTGTCGAGACCAAGAAGTGTGGGCATATCGAATGCAGTCGATAAGCCATCGCCGCCAGAGTTGATGATGTCTTTGAATCGCTTGTTGGTGTCGTCAGCTGTTCCAAAGCCAGCAAACATTCGCATGGTCCATAACTTTGACCGGTACATAGAGGCATACGGCCCACGCGTATATGGATAGACGCCAGGAAATTCACCATCGTCAGGGCCATACACGGGCTGTACGGGAATGCCTGACATGGTTTCGTACGCACCAGGTCGTACGGAAGATTCAGTGAAGGCCTTCTGCCATACCTCGCGTGGTGTTGTCATAGCGCAAGGCTAACTGTCCTAGGAGTCCTAGGCGCCTACCGAGCCCCCGGGACGTCATGGCGGTTTCTCACGTGAAACATTCAAATGTGATGCTCGTATAACGCGGAGCGGCAAAGAGGAAGTGATGCCTCTCATCTTGCGCAAAGATCCGCCGGACGTGGAAGCAATTCTCCATACCGACAGAGCAGTCGAACACAACCTCATCGAGTCGCTGCGTCTGCGCACCACTATTCCGGTCAGCCAAAGCTATGGCTATGAAATGGATCCAAATCATTTCGGTGAGCCCGCAATGATTATTGAGCGCGCATCGGGAAGCGGCCAAACATCCGCTCTGTTTAACGGCGGTGCCGATGAAGACCAAACTGAAAGTGTCATTAAGCATCTATGTGAGACCATCGTTGAACTTCATAAGTGTCCGATCAACAAGATTGACCCCAATGGTGAATTAACGGATCCGTTTCACCGTGGAATCAAGATTGACTCGTGGGACTCGTTTATGGATTCAACAATTGAATTCTTTGAATCCTCGTACCCCACTTTTAACTTTGATCCAATCTTGATGATTGCGCTTGACGCGGTCTACACGTTGCGCCGTAATAAGCCACGTGCGATGCCACTGTCAATCGTTCACGGTGACTTCAACCCTGCAAACTTTTTATACAAAGACGGGCAAGTTTCAGCTCTGATTGACTGGGAAGCTAGTCGCGTCGGTGACCCACGTGAAGATCTTGGGTGGATGGTCCTGATGGATGTAATCAGTAACTCACATGTTATGGATTATCCGAAAAAGGAAGGTGGCTTCCTTTCCTATTACAACAAGCTCACTGGTAATGACATCACGCCTGAAGAACTTGGGTACTTCACATTGTTTGGCACCATGCAAATTGCAGTGCCAGTTCAACAATTTGTTTCACGTCGCGTGAACAAGGAGTACATGTTGTTACTTCCGTTCTACGTTGCTCAATCAAGTATGGGCGCGTTTCCAGCAATGGCGCAGCTCATGGGATATGCGGGGGTACCAGCATGATGACTAATCCGACTCTTGATGATCTTCTCGAAGGTCTCATCGTTTCTTTGGAAAACGAAATAATGCCGCATATCAGCAGCCCTAAAGCACATGTAATGTGCCAAATGGTGCAGTCACTCATTCAAGAAGTGCGTCAAGCAATGCCTGTCTATGACACGTACGTTGCACAAGAACATAATGAAATGACTCAAGTGCTACGTGATGTTGCTGCAGCGCTTGGTGACACAACTGGTCCTGAAGCTGATCGCATACGTGCCCGCGCTACAACCCTTGGTGCACTAGCTAATGTGCCGATGCCAGCTGACCAGGCACCAATTCGTGCGGCACATCAGGAACTTGGCTATGCGTTGCAAGATTGCATCACAGACCTTGACGTGTTGCAACGTGCCGGCAATGGGCGCGCCGATACTGCACTTCAGTCAATTCGTGCGCATCTTTTGCCACGTATTGTGCGTGACGTTGCGACTCTCACGATGGCTGG
>JAPKZY010000014.1 GCA_026393535.1 Actinomycetota bacterium
CTGCCCTACTGGGCGCTTGGGCACCATTTCATCTGGTGCCACGGACGCCATTGTCCGCGTGACAAATGGTACTTGCCCAGATCGCTCCGAGCCGACCTATTGCATCAATTCACTAGTAAATTGCCATTCATGAAACGTCTTATTTCTTTCTCGGCCTCAGTGGCACTTCTGGCAGCATGCGGCGGCGGCGGAACCTCGGCTCCCACAGAAACTGTGCCCGCCGATGCATTCGTAGTCACCGCTGTATCTGGTCTTCGTTTTGACGCTGAGTCGTACGGTCCAATCACTGCCGGACCAATCGTGTTCGGATACAAAAATGAAGACTCCATACGTCACACACTCATCCTCGCCAAAGATGACATCAAGGTCCCGAATTTCAAATTGGTCGTTGGCCAAAATGGAGCAGTTGACTCTGGCACCGTCACATTGGATGCCGGCACGTACACACTGATTTGCGATGTGCCTGGTCACAGCAATATGAAAGCAACCCTGACCGTCAAATAGACACAGAGTTTCCAGAACGCAAAAGGGCCGCCCCACTGGGGCGGCCCTTTTACATATCGAAGTTATGAACCCATGAACACTATGGACAGGACGAAGAAGACGACCCACAACACCACCGAAGAGATAATTGCATTTTTGTGACTTTCGTATGGCCACAACAACTTGTTGCCGGCCTTGATGCCGCCGAAGATTCCGATTGCGTTCAATTCAAGCAACGCGATAATTGCGAGTGAGATGAACATGAACGTGTAGGCATTAGCTGTTGTTGCTTCAAATGCTTCTGAATATAGGTGGGCTGCACCAACCATGTAGAACAACATGGAAACTGAGAACACCATGTTCTGACGAGAAGCAAGAAGTGCCTTACGACCGCATGTTGCGGCATCAGGGTTGGCTTCGCCGCCACCAAGAACATTGGCCGCATTAGCAATAACAACTTTTTGGTTCTTCCAAATGATCATCCATACGTTGGCGGCCATCAGGATTCCCAAGATCATTCCAACTGAGATAACAGCATTCTTGGCATTCGCTGGATCTGAACCTGCATGATTCATGAAGTCCTGCATGTAGTCAGGAAGTACACCAACAATAAGTAAGCCGGTCGCAAGTGTTGCGATTGACGCCCAACGGAACCACCACAATGCACGAGTAGCAATGTGGGTGATTGTTAGGTTGCGGGCCTTGCCTTCGTCGCCATAGGCCGCAAGGCCTGGAACCTGAACGAAGTTGAAGTAATACAGCAAACCAATCCAGGTAATTCCCGCGAGGATATGCAGATAACGGAACCAAAAATTTCCGATTGTGTACTGATCAAACAACGATGCTGCGGTCATGAAATTTCCCTTTTCTAGGTGTCCAGACGGTGGACAAGACTTAAAGGTAACAGCCCAAAGGGGTGGACAGGCGGAACTTGCCATTGCCGAACTAACCTCATAGAACCATGGCACACGAGTTCATCTATACCTGTTACAAGTTGGCTCGGTTTTACCCACCAGACCGCACCATTCTATACACCGGCGAAGCGCGCCTGACCCCCGGATTCACCGTTGGCCTGCTCGAGCAAGAGCCACAGCTCGACATGACTAAGGACGTTCTTGGCAATGTGATGGACGGCGTTGCCCCTATCCGTGACCTTCTTACTAAGTACGACGAAGTGATGGCCATGTGGGGAGACCCCGACGCCGACTACGACAAGGTCGGAGCCCTACAGGCAGATCTTGAAGCGAAAATTGAAGCAGCCGATGCTTGGAGCCTTGACCGCAACGTTGAAATCGCGATGGATGCGTTGCGGTGCCCGCCAAACGATGCCGATGTCTCAAAGTTGTCTGGTGGTGAAAAGCGTCGCGTCGCATTGTGCCGTTTGTTGCTGTCACGCCCTGATCTTCTTCTTCTCGACGAACCCACGAACCACCTTGACGCAGAGAGCGTTGACTGGCTCGAGCGCTTCTTGAAGGAATACCCCGGCACCGTTGTTGCTATTACGCACGACCGTTACTTCCTCGACAATGTTGCAAGCTGGATTCTTGAACTTGATCGCGGCCGTGGTTTCCCATTCGAAGGCAACTACACCTCATGGCTAGAGCAAAAGCAGACTCGTCTTGAAGGCGAAGAAAAATTGAGCGACACACGCACACGCACATTGCAGCGCGAACTTGAATGGGTGAAGATGTCGCCGAAGGCTCGTCAGGCAAAAGGTAAAGCTCGTCTTGCTGCGTATGACAAGTTGCACGCCGAAGCAATGGCAGCCGAACGCGGCCCTGACAAATTGGAAATCGCAATTCCTGCAGGTCCACGTTTGGGAGACAACGTCATTGTTGTTGAAAATCTCACCAAGGGATTCGGCGATCGTTTACTCATTGAAAACTTGTCGTTCTCCTTGCCGCCTGCTGGCATTGTTGGAATCATCGGGCCAAACGGCGCTGGTAAAACAACACTGTTCAGCATGCTCACCGGCCAGCAAGCACCAGATTCCGGAACTGTCACCGTTGGCGACACCGTGCAACTGAGTTACGTAGACCAGAATCGCGATTCACTTGACCCTGCAAAGTCGGTGTACGAAGAAATCACTGAAGGTGTTGAACACATGAAGGTGGGCGGACGTGAAATTCATGGCCGTGCGTATGTTGCTAGTTTCAACTTCAAAGGTGCCGATCAGCAAAAACTTGTGGGCGATCTTTCCGGTGGTGAACGCAACCGTGTTCACCTCGCAAAAGTTTTGAAGCGCGGCGGAAACGTTCTTCTTCTTGACGAACCAACAAACGACCTCGACGTTGACACATTGCGCGCATTGGAAGATGCCCTTGATCAATTCCCTGGTTGCGCAGTCGTCATCAGTCACGATCGCTGGTTCCTCGACCGCATCGCTACACATGTTCTTGCGTTCGAAGGTGACAGCCAAGTGCGGTGGTTTGAAGGAAACTTCTC
>JAPKZY010000113.1 GCA_026393535.1 Actinomycetota bacterium
TCCGGCAATCGTTTGTGCAGATGCTGTCAAAATTTCGGGCATGTCGTTCACCGCAAACGGACTCACAGTGAAAGAAGCCGACTGGTTGTCGCTTGATGGAACAACTGGTGAAGTAATGCTCGGACAACTTGCATTGATGGCGTCAAAGCCGCCGAAAGAGTTCGACACCATTTTGAAATGGTCTGACGAAGTGCGTAAAGGCAAGATGGATGTTCGTGCTAACGCCGATACAGACGAAGATGCAAAGAAAGCTCGTGAACTCGGTGCACAAGGAATCGGACTCTGCCGTACAGAGCACATGTTCCTAGCAGCAGACAGATTGCCAGTCGTTCGTCGAATGATTCTTGCGAGCACTCCAGCAGAAGAAGCAGCTGCCCTCGAAGAACTACGGAAAGTTCAGAAGAAAGATTTCGTGGCGTTACTAAAGGAGATGTCTGGACTTCCTGTCACGGTGCGTCTGCTTGATCCTCCACTGCATGAGTTCTTGCCTCGCATTGAAGAACTAGAAATTCAGAAGGCAACAACTGGACTGTCTGCTGAGGAGACCACATTGTTGCGTGCCGCTCACGAGTGGAGCGAGGTGAACCCCATGCTGGGTACTCGTGGGGTTCGGCTCGGTGTTATTAAGCCTGGTCTCTATGCCATGCAAGTGCGTGCACTGATGGAGGCTGCAGATGAAGTCGCCGCCAAGGGGTACGAACCCATTGTGGAAATCATGATTCCTCTCACCGTCACCAAAGAAGAGTTGGCATTGGCTCGCAGTTGGGTGGAAGAGGTTCTTGCAGATATCAATTCGCGACCAGCTCCACAGTCGAAAAAGGGTGGAAAAACTATTAAACGTCCGAAGGTCTCTATCGGAACCATGATCGAGACTCCTCGTGCCGCATTGCGAGCAGATGAATTAGCAGAGGTGTCAGATTTCTTTAGTTTCGGAACAAATGACCTCACGCAAATGACATTTGGATTCAGCCGTGATGATGTCGAGAGCCGCATGATGCCCGCCTACTTAGAAGCGGGCCTGCTGAAGCGCAATCCATTTGAGACAATCGATCAAAATGGAGTGGGTGAATTGGTATTCATCGCTGCCGAACGAGGTCGCAAGGTGAAGCGTGGACTCAAAATGGGAGTCTGCGGTGAACATGGTGGAGATCCAGAGTCAATCGGATTGTTTTATCGCGCCGGACTGAACTATGTCAGTTGCTCTCCGTACCGTGTGCCCATCGCACGCTTGTCGGCTGCTCAAGCTGTCATTGGTGGTGCCAAGACAGACACTAAATAGTCAACTACCATCGTGTAGATGTTCTCCCTCGGTTCACTTGTCTCGGCTGCTACTGGTTCTTCCAGCGGAAAGGTTGACCTCACTATTGAGGGATGGCATTGGCCGGTTCTTCTGGCAGTCCTTGGAGCAATGTTGCTCATTGACATCTTGGTCATTCACCGTAAGGCGCACGAGATTCATGCGCGTGAAGCGGCTATCGAGTCAATTGTCTGGGTCAGTATTGGATTGTTCTTTGCATTGGTCATTCTGTGGGAATTCGGATCGGCTGCTGCTGGTGAATATATGGGCGGATACCTCATAGAACAAAGTCTCAGTATTGACAATGTATTTGTCTGGGCCGTCCTGTTCGCTCACTTCCAAGTTCCGAAGCAATATCAACACAGGGTTCTTTTTTGGGGAATTTTTGGAGCTATTGCGATGAGGCTCAGTTTCATATTCGCAGGCATAGCCATCATCAATGCATTCAAGGCGACGCTAATAATTTTTGGGCTTTTCCTTTTGTATTCCGGAATCAAATTGCTACAAGCTCACGATGAGGGTTTTGACCCTTCAAAGAGCAGGGCAATGAAGATCTTCCACCGTTTTGTCCCGTCGACCGACAAGCTTGATGGTCAAAAATTGTTTACAAGGGTGAATGGCAAGAGATTAGCCACACCGTTGCTGGCCGTGTTGGTACTGGTCGAAATCACAGATGTTATTTTTGCAGTGGACTCTGTGCCAGCTGTATTGGCAGTGACACATACCCAGTACATTGCCTTTGCGTCAAATGCCTTTGCAATTCTCGGACTGAGGTCGCTGTACTTCCTTCTCGCAGACATGCGGGACCGCTTCCAGTACCTGCAGACAGGCCTCGGAGTCATCTTGGCATTTGTTGGCGTGAAGATGGTTTTGTCGTATTGGTGGCATATGCCAATCGCGGTGTCCTTGGCAGTCATTGCCATGATTCTCGTGGTCTCGATTGTTGCCTCACTTCGCGCCACACCAACTGCACAGTCGTAGGTCGTCTCACGGGGCACTAATGTCATGCCATGGGCATTGCTGAGGACGACATTCAAAAGGTCAGGTCCTCTGTCACTTTGTCTGATGTGGTGTCGCCGTATTCTCAACTTCGCCGCACGGGCCGCAGCCAAGTCGGTTTGTGCCCATTTCATTCCGAACGTTCTCCATCGTTCAGTGTCAACGACGAAACAGGCAGATACATGTGCTTTGGTTGTGGGGTTAAAGGCGATGTCTTTACTTTCGTTCAACAGATGGAACATCTCGACTTCGTTGGTTCCGTTGAACGCATTGCCAGCAAAGCCGGAATCGAACTTCACTACACGTCGGGTGCTGGAAATGGTGAACGTAAGCATCGCAAAGAATTACAAGTTCTGATGGAACGTGCGGTTGATTGGTATCACGCGCGACTTCTTGAATCTCCTGATGCACGAGCGGCTCGCGAATACTTACGTGAGCGCGGTCTGTCGGGCGACGTCGCTCGCTCGTTTCGCCTTGGCTGGGCACCAGATGAATGGGATGCTCTCAGTTCGTCGCTCGGGGCAACTCCAGCCATGTTGGCTGAAGTGGGCCTTGGGTTTGTGAACAAGGCAGGCCGTTTGCAAGATTCCTTTCGCGCCCGAGTCATGTTCCCCATCTTTGATGAAAATGGAGCAGCGGTCGCCTTTGGTGGTCGAATTCTTCCTGGTTCAACTGACCCAGCGAAGTACAAGAACTCCACTGAAACTCCGGTGTATGTAAAGTCGCGCACGCTGTATGGCCTGAATTGGGCAAAAGGCAATGTGGTGAAAGAAGATCGCGTCATTGTGTGCGAGGGTTACACCGATGTCATCGGGTTCCACCGCAGCGGGCTTGCAACTGCTGTTGCAACATGCGGAACAGCACTTACCGAAGATCACGTGAAGCTTATGAAGCGCTATGCACGCAATGTTGTGTTGGCATTCGATGCTGATGCGGCAGGCCAAGGTGCAACCGACAAGTTCTATGCGTGGGAAAAGAAATATGACATCTCGGTATCTGTTGCGCAGTTTCCAGCAGGCAAAGACCCAGGCGAACTTGCAAACTCTGAGCCTGAAGCATTGACACGTGCCATTAACGACGCAATGCCGTTTCTTGGTTTCCGGTTGAAGAGATTGTTTGATGCAAACCCATTGCGTTCGCCAGAGTCGCGCGCCCGACTAGCGGGTAAAGCCATGGAACTGGTCAATGAGCATCCCGATTCAAATGTGCGTCGGTTGTATGCAGGCCAAGTGGCAAGTCACACCGGAGTCTCGGCTGCTGATCTAGTGAAAATTGCAGACAGGGGAGGCTCTGCGCCCGTAGTAATTGCAGCTCCTGTTCAGCAAGCAACAGAGGGCGCTGGGTTTGTTGCCTTGTCTCTTCTGATTCACGAATGGGACACCATTGCACCATGGCTGATTGAAGAACTCTTCCCTGATGATGCATCGCGCGAGGCTTTTCGCGCCATTGCGTCTTCCGACGGCGACGTTCATGTGGCATTGCAGTCGGTTCAGCCAGATGCCGCCGACATTATTGAGCGAGCAGCGGTGTATGACATCGATGCTGATCCGCTTGTTGAATCTCGGGCGCTCATTTCAGCTGCCGTGCGACGAGAACTGTCTCGCCGTCGACTTGTCTCTGACATCGAGCAAATCCAGAACGATCGCATGGTGCGTAATGCACTTGAGGACCTGAATAAACACGATAAAGCACAAACCGCAGCGGTCATCTTGCTGCAGTGGCTTGCCCAGGTAGCTCAGGCAGCCACATGACGCGTCGGTCCACCATCGTGCTGCCGCATCCGTCTGTGGATGCCGCTGAGTGGGCCACATTGCTTGCCTCGCGGTCAGACGACGGTTTGGTTGACCCGAACACGGTGGCCCATGTTTTTAGAAGCGTGGAACTGAATCCGGAAATGATTCGTCATATCGAATCAGTGTTACTTGAAGCAAAAATCTCCATCGCCAAAATCGAACCTGACATCTCAGGCGAAATTGAAATCCCCGTGCTACCCGAACTGAAGTTAGTGCCACCCAAAGTTGTTGCACCACGAGTGCTGGCCGGAGACGCTGGTGATGCGGTGCGTATGTATCTCGGTGAAATCGGCCAGGTGGCGTTGCTGTCAGCAGATGATGAAAAGAGATTGGGCAGTGCAATTCGCACCATGCAGGAAGCAAAAGCTCGTTCTGCAGAGGGCGCATCAACTGCAACTCAACGTCGTGAACTGCGCAACATCATGCGTGAAGGCGAAGAAGCGTTCGAACACCTCATCACTGCAAACCTGCGACTAGTCGTTTCCATCGCTCGTAAGTACGACGGGCGCGAACTGCAACTGCTTGATCTCATTCAAGAGGGCAATATCGGTCTCATGCGTGCTGCGGAGAAGTATGACTGGGAAAAGGGCTTCAAGTTTTCTACCTATGCCACATGGTGGATTCGTCAAGCAATGATGCGAGCTATGGCTGATCAGGGCCGTACCATTCGTGTTCCTAGCCATGTTGTTGAAATGTTGAATCGCATCACAAAAGCGGATCGTGAGCTCAATGTTGAATTGAAGCGTGAGCCAACGTATGCAGAACTAGCAGAACGAACTCTGATTCCTGCTGAAAAAATCGAAGAACTGAAACAAATCTCTTCTGTCACCATCAGTCTTGATGAACCAGTCAGTAGCGATGAAGACTCGGCAACGTGGGGCGACAAGTTTGGTGGCGACACCACAGATTCACCGGCTGACGTAGTGCAACGTCGTGAACTTGTCGATGCCGTATCTCTTGAACTTGACCATCTACCAGACCGTGATCGCCGCATTATTGACAAACGCTTTGGTATCTCAAGTGGTGAACCACAGACACTTGATGACGTCGCTAAGCAGGAGGGTGTCACTCGTGAGCGAATCCGACAGATTGAACAAAAGACCCTTGCCCGCCTTCGCCACCCAAACAACAGCCAACGGTTGCGCAGTTATCTCGAATCTGACTAGATCTACGGCCTTGGGCACTGGGTGCCCTCGCTGGTAGCCTGTGAGTTCCCTTCCGGGGTAGCTCAGTTGGCAGAGCAACGGACTGTTAATCCGTTTGTCGTGGGTTCGAGCCCCACCCCCGGAGCCAGTCGCACCCCTAACCTCGGTCGACTCTCGGGCCCATAGCTCAGTTGGTTAGAGCAGGGGACTCATAATCCCTTGGTCGCAGGTTCGAGTCCTGCTGGGCCCACCATTGTCCGTACCAGGACCATCTATCATTCGGCTTTTGCCCGTGCCGCTCCCGGTGAGAATTTTCCGAAAATGAAGCGGATGCCAAAGATGGCTGCACCGAGCATGGCAATCGCCACTGTGATGCCGGAGTACCAGGCCTTACCAACGTCACTGCCGCTAGTCATTGTGTGGGCCATCACGAGCACGAACTGAATATATGACAGTAGGTGAATGCGCCGCCACGTAGTTCTTTTCATTTTTCGCATCATCAGTGATGTGATTTGCACTGCAGCCAAGATGTAAAAACCAAGAATTCCCAAGGTGACTTGAAGTGGCTTCCATGTACTTACGAACGGCACCAATACGGAAACAAATGTAAATGAGATGTACGAATCCGCAATCAGAGTCAGCATATGAATAATCGTGAAGATGAGTGCAAGGCCACCCATCCACGTATGAATGTCGCGAAGCCATGCAGGTCTATCATTCGGCTTCAGAACACGAGTCGCTAGCAGCACACCCCAGAAAACAGTGAGCAAAATGAGCACCATTGCAATATTGGCTGAGGCACGTGTGAGATTCCACCAGATTTGATTAGTCATGAGTAAAGGTCTTCCAGGATTCGGTTCGTGTGGTGTGTCCGTCGGCAGAGACCAGCATTGCTGCTAATCCTGTACTGGTCAGCGTGTCAATTGCTTGTGCCGGATTGCTAAGGATTGCATACTTCGTCCATGCTTCAGACCATGCAGCTGAATTTGCAATAACCGTTGCTCCAACCGTGTGTTGGGTGTCGTGTGCTGATGAATCGGAGAATAAATGTGAAGCGATGCCAGCACTTTTTCGCTGTCGTGCAAATAGCGAAGAAGTTGCAACCCCGCCAACGGCAATGCGAACTGTGTCGAGAATGACGCCGGTATCAATGGGTGAGAGGATTTCGACATCCCACCCAATGGAATCGCCGGTATTGATGGCCATGTCGCCACCAAGGTTGATGCATGCTGCTTGCGCACCGTGTTCCAAAGCGAACCGAAGAATGAGATCCGCTGCAAGCCCTTTTCCAATTCCGCCTGCATCAAGCGTCATGCCACGCGGAAGTGAAACTTTTCCGTCGTGAAAAATATGGATACCTGAAAGGTGTGAAAAGACACTTGCATTGGCTGTGAGTGTGGTGCTTCTGTCGTTGATAAGTGAATGTGTGTCGCCAGCTGCAATCTGCAGGGGGAGACGCGTTGGGTTGTATGCACCTTCAGTTGCTTGGTGAGCAGCAATCATGTGATGGAGAAGTGTCAGTGTTTTTTCATCCACCAAAGTTGGCAGTCCATTTGCATTATTGAGGCGCGAGATATCACTTGTCGGAATGAACCGACTCCAGAGTGATTCAAACTCTTCAACAAGATCAATGCAGCGCACCGCTAGGTCACCTGAATCGATGCCAACAACCGTTGCCACGCAAGTGACTCCCATTGCCATGCGTTCCACACGTGCTGTGGTGGCCGATGTCGTTGTCATCACAGTGCTTTAGTTTGAACCGCTGCTCTGTTGTTTTGTTGGTGCTGGTGCTGGTGCTGGAGCTGGTGCTGGTGCTGGCGTTGCTGCTGGAGCTGGCGCCTGTACCTGTACAGACGGAGTGCCTGCAGTTGCTGCTACTGCTCCAGGTACTGGCACATAAACAACTTGAGATGTTGCAGTAATGATGCCGGCATCGATCGGTGATTTCTGCGCAACGTTTGAGACGATGCTTCGAGGGATCGCAGGTTGAGCAGCTGACACCTTCTGAGAAAGTGTGTAACCAGATGTCAATCCGATTAGTGCAGTAGCTGAGAGGCCAGTTGCCAGAATGCGGGCTGATATTGCCGGATGCTTTTTGCGAGTAGTTGTGCGAGCAGTGCGCGCTATAGATGGCGCCGGTGGCACGTCTGTAGCAGTGGTGTTTAGTAGTGGGTCGTTAATCATTAGTCGTCATCCTCATCTTCTTCGTTTTCGCGATCTTTTTTTCCTTCGTTTTCGTGTTCTTCGTCGTCGTCATCATCGTCTGAATAGGTTGGTTTTTGTGGGTTCGCGGCTGGCGCGATTGTGCTTGGTGGAGCGATTGGTAGTGCGGTCACGCTGACCACTACTTTTCCGTCAACCAAGCGAGCTAGGAATTCGATCCGTGCGGTTGATGAAATGAAAGGAACCTTTACGTCTCCATTCGGCTGTACTTGTGCTGGTTCTGATGTCCAACCAGCAGCAGGAAGAACGTTGCTTGCGGCGATTGCTCCAGAGCGCGTATCAAGGACAACTGAACCTGATGTTCCGACTTGATAGGTCGTAGTGGTGTTGTTCAATACAGATGATTGAACTTTTGTGGACTTTTCAACGACCTGGGCAGGAAGCGTGTTAACAGCGTCAACGGCCGGCGTTCCAGATGCAGTTGCTGAGACCGAGGGGGAAGTGCTGAGGACGCTGGAATTGACAGCGTAAGCAGCTGCCCCTGCGGCCAGTACTCCTGCGATAGAGAGGGTGGTGGCTATTCCTACCTTCATGATGTGCTCCTTTGTGGGCCGGTGGCCCTTGTTCATCACAGTACGGGGCACTTGTAAAGGGAATGGTGTGCTCTTATCAAATATTCATCCAATTCAAAAGTGGGGCGTTAGGATGACCGTGCATCACTGCGTAACTGGCGCTGAGGCTATTGCGGCTGTAAAAGAATTCGCACCGGAAGTCATCCTGATGGACCTTGGATTATCCGACATGGATGGTCTTGATGTTTCAAAGAGCATCCGCGAATTTTCGACAGTTCCCATCATCATCGTAAGTGCACGCGGAGATGAGTTGGATCGCGTACTCGGACTAGAGCTTGGTGCAGATGATTATGTTGTCAAACCATTTAGTCAGAGAGAACTTCTTGCACGTATAAAGGCAGTCACTCGGCGTGGACATGAGCAACTGCCCCAAGGATCGAGCGGTGCGTCGATGCGTGTAATCATTGATGAAAGAACTCATAGTGCAACACTTGATGGTACAGAAGTTGTGTTAACGGCTAAAGAGTTCGATCTGCTCGCGTTCCTATCATCTGAGCCTGGGGTCGTGTTTCGTCGCAATGACATCTTGGAACATGTGTGGGATACCAATTGGTACGGCACAACAAAGACTCTTGATGCACATATTGCATCCATCCGTAAAAAGTTGGGAAGCCCTGATTGGATTCAGGCGGTACGTGGAGTTGGTTTCAAGTTTGTAGAAGTTCCGCAGTGAAACTCCGACTCATTGGTGCCCTTGTGACTGTCGCTGTTTTGATTCTTCTTGTCTTCAGCGCTCCTCTCGCGTCGTTTGTTGCACGTGTAGAGCGTGAGCGACTAGTGACCGCCCTTGAGCGCGACGCATTTATTTTGGCGGGTCATGCAAAAGAAACGTTAAACACAACCGCGGGCGCAGTACTTCCGTCATTGCAGCCATATGTTGACAGTTACAGCAAGTCAAGTGATGCACGCATTGTTGTCACAAACTCTGCCGGTTTGGTTGTATCCACGAGTGACCCGACTATTGCGTTCGGATCTGACTTCTCAAATCGACTTGAGGTGGCCGGTGCACTGAAAGGTTTGCCTGCAGTTGGCGAGCGTGATTCTGTAACACTGGGCGAACGAATGCTCTATGTCGCCGTTCCCGTACTGTTGGGAGACAAGGTTCTTGGGGTTGTTCGTTTCTCGTATCCAAAGTCACAAGTGGACAAGGAAGTACAAGATCATGTGATGGGCATCGTTGCCGCTGGCTTGATTACATTGTTGGCTGCAGCGTGTGTTGCAATTCCACTCGCGTTGACAATTGCTCGCCCGATTAGTCGACTAAAGACCAGTACTGAGAGCCTTGCTGATGGTGACTTCTCTGTTCATGCCGACGATACGAAGGGTCCGCCCGAGATACGAGAACTATCTCGTTCGTTCAACGCGATGGCCGGTCGAATCGGTCTCATGCTTGAAAGCCAGCAACATTTTTCAGGGGCTGTATCTCACCAATTGCGCACGCCATTGACAGCGCTACGCCTCCGTCTTGATCAGGCACAGGAAGCAGTGGGTGACAGTACGTCACCTGTGGCGATAGCGCTAGAGGCATCACGAGTCGAGACTGATCGTTTGCAGGAGATGATTGAACAATTGTTAGCACTGTCTCGTTTAGAAGGCGGGTCGGCGGCAACCGTAACGGTCAATGCTTCGGTCATTGTGCGCAGCAGAGTTGCTGTGTGGGAGTCGCTTGCAGCGGAACGACAGATAACGCTCACAGTGCTCGGTCTTGAAACTGCACCATGCGTTGCTCTCGATGGTGCTCTTGAACAAATCGTCGATAACTACATTGACAATGCATTGACTGCTGCACCCAATAATTCCACAATCACTATTGAGGTGCATCGTGTCCATCGCCATATTCAGGTTGATGTCATCGACGAGGGTCCAGGATTATCAGAAGAGAAGCGCGCTCTCGCTTTTGAACGTTTCTGGCGCGGAACCGATATTGAAAATGCGCCAGGTACTGGGCTAGGTCTGTCAATTGTTCGGCAATTGGCTGTTGCGAGTGGGGGCATTGCAGAGTTATTGCCGCGAGCAAATGGTGAACGTGGTTTGATGGCACGAATCTCACTGCTCGCGCGCTAACGCATTCTAGTGAATGTCGCCAATCCAAAAGGGCACGCGTTCTAACAAATTCAGGCTGACAGTGCGGCATGTATCAAGTACAGCGCACACAGGGTCATTGTCGCCTTTGTAGACATTTTCGAGCGACACTGGCACGCGACTCACCACAGTGAGGCTTCGCTCTGGTGCATCAGTGACCTGATGAAATGAATCAATTGCCGATACTTCTAGGGGCAACTCAACACCACCCATACCAGCAACTTCAGTTGCCAGCACCAACAAGTCAGGCGGGTGCACAAGGGGCGGAAATGTCCACGTGAAAACAAGTGGGAAGGTAAAGCCTTCTGGCGGGTCGTCGTCGGGGTCATCCATAGCGAGTACCACATCTTCAAAACTGAGAAGGGTACGCGGGTCGATTTCTAGGCTGACATGTAGGTCGATAGGGCCATTGCAGGCCTCTTCAGGGTGAAGGTCTACCTCCCACAGTTGGCGCAACGAATAGGTCTCCACAAAGTGACGTTCGTCGTGCACATGGAACCCATGGTCGACGGCATGGCTCTTTAAATCGGTGACAAATCCGGCAATGTCGATAACGGCCACGTCATGGACACTACCGTTCAGATGTGCCCCATTTCGATTACAACTCAGCGGACCGCGATATTTTGGGGTTTCTGCACGACGTGGCTGATGCTGCCGCTGACACCCTGGACGAAATAGCCGACTGGTCGATGTCGGGCGAGCGTGAAGGTCAGTATTCAGCAGATGTCGTGATTGATGATGTCATCGTTGATTTGTTGCAGGCATCTGGTTTTGAAGTTCTGTCAGAAGAGAGCGGCATTGCCGACATTGTGTGGCCAATTACTGATGACAGATTGCTGGTTGTTGTTGACCCTCTTGATGGTTCAACAAATGCAAGTAAAGGTCTTCCGTGGTTTGCTACTTCGTTGTGTGTCGTGGACCGACATGGTTTACGTGCAGCGTTAGTCGCAGAGCAGTCGGGAAGTGAAACCAGATACGGCGCATCGCGCGGCGGGGGAGCAAACCGCGATGGTGTCCCAATACGTGTCAACCCTCTTGCCAATGTGTCGCAAGCGGTCGTTGGCACAAACGGCGCACCGCCATACCCACATGGGTGGTGGCAATTCCGTGCCCTTGGTGCAGCAGCTCTAGATATTTCGCTTGTCGCGAGCGGTGGTCTCGACGGGTACGTCGACTTCCATGATCATGGCGTGTGGGATTATTTGGCAGCGGTGCTGATTTGTCAGGAAGCTGGAGCCATTGTTGGCGAAGTTGATGGCAAAGATTTGCTCACTATTGACCCTCTTGCGCGCCGCAGTCCCGTAGTGGCATCGTCGCAAGCTCTATTTGACTCCCTGATTGACACTGCTCGCGCTCATCGCCACTAGGACTATTACGGGGTCATCGTGTTGCGCCTCTAATGTAAAGTCATGAATCACATCTCACATTGGATCAACGGTGCCCGTGTTGCCGGCACATCTGGCCGAAGCGGCGCAGTCTTCAACCCGGCCACAGGTGTACACACGTCAAATGTTGATTTTGCATCTGTACAGGAAATTGATTCCGCGGTTGCTGCTGCTACGGCAGCACTGCCAGGTTGGCGAGCAACGAACCTGTCTCGTCGTGCTGAGATTATGTTCAACATTCGCAACTTGGTTCAAAGCAACCGAAATGAAATTGCTGCAATGCTGAGCGCCGAACACGGCAAGGTAGTTACTGATGCACTTGGTGAAATTGCGCGTGGACTTGAAAACATTGAATTTGCATGCGGCATCCCTCACTTGCTGAAGGGTAGCTATAGCGAACAAGCCGCAACCGGCGTTGATGTCTACAGCATCCGCCAACCACTCGGTGTTGTCGCTGGCATTACGCCATTCAATTTTCCGGCAATGGTTCCAATGTGGATGTTTGCAAGCGCGATTGCGTGCGGCAACACATTCATCTTGAAGCCAAGCGAAAAAGATCCATCGGTCGCGTTGTTCCTTGCTGAATTACTCAAGCAAGCTGGAGTTCCTGACGGCGTATTTAACGTCATCAACGGCGACAAAGTTGCAGTTGACCGTTTGCTGGAACACCCTGACGTCGCAGCCGTGTCTTTTGTTGGCTCTACGCCAATTGCAAAATACATCTATGAGACAGGCACACGAAACGGAAAGCGTGTGCAGGCACTTGGCGGAGCAAAGAACCACATGCTGGTATTGCCAGATGCTGATCTTGATATGGCCGCCGATGCAGCAGTTAGCGCCGCATACGGTTCTGCTGGTGAGCGTTGTATGGCAATCTCGGTATTGCTTGCAGTTGATTCTGTTGCTGATGCATTAATCAAAAAAGTGCAGGATCGTATTCCTGCTATCACGGTTGGGCCTGCCAGTGATTCGAAAAATGAAATGGGACCGCTGATTACTGCAGAGCATCGCGACAAGGTTGCTGGCTTTTTGGCTGGTGCAGCAGCAGAGGGTGCAACAGTTGTTGTTGACGGCCGCACCAATGTGCCGGCAGACGGTTTCTTTATTCGCCCCAGCATCATCGATGGCGTTAAGCCAGGCATGCGTTGCTACGACGAAGAGATTTTTGGACCAGTGTTAAACGTTGTTCGTGTGAAGTCGTATGCCGAAGGTGTTGCACTAATCAACGCCAACCAATTCGGTAATGGTGTTGCATTGTTTACGCGTGATGGCGGAGTAGCTCGCGAGTTCCAGTTCGATATCACTGTGGGAATGGTTGGCATCAACGTGCCCATTCCTGTTCCTGTGTCGTATTACTCATTCGGCGGCTGGAAGAACAGTCTGTTCGGAGACCACCACATGTATGGTCCAGAAGGAATCAACTTCTTTACGCGCAGCAAAGTGGTCACCTCGCGCTGGCCAGACCCGCGCACATCAAGTGTTGATCTTGGGTTCCCGCAGAACCGCTAATACTTATTTGCCGGTGTAATACGTATCGGCAATGTCAAGAACTTCGTCGATGATGGCAAGTCCCTCAGCGATTTCAGCATCACTGGTGGTCAGTGGCGGAGTTACGTGCATACGGTTGAAGTGAGTGAATGGCCATAAGCCTTTTGCTTTTGCAGCGGCGAGAACTTCACCCATTGGCTTTGCATCTGCGCCCGTTGCGTTAAATGGCACAAGCGGTTCGCGCGTGTCGCGGTCACGCACCAATTCAATAGCCCAGAAGCATCCGAGTCCACGCACGTCACCAACGCTTGGATGCTTTGCTTGAATTGCTGCTAAGCCAGGTGCAACCACATCTGTGCCAAGTCGGCGGGCCTTCTCAATAATCTTTTCTTCCTTATAGATATTGATAGAGGCGATAGCGGATGCACATGCAAGTGGGTGACCCGAATAGGTGAGTCCACCAGGGAACTGGCGCTCACGGAATGAATCGGCAATGCGATCCGAGATAATCACTCCGCCCAGTGGCACGTACCCCGAGTTGACACCCTTTGCGAAACAAATCAGATCAGGAGTGACGTTCCAATGGTCAACGGCGAACCATTCACCACATCGGCCAAAGCCCGCCATCACTTCATCACAAATCATGACGATGCCATGTTCGTCACAAATATCGCGAACGCCTTGCAGATAACCAGGTGGTGGTACCAAGATGCCATTAGTTCCAACGACAGGTTCCAAAATGATTGCTGCGATGTAATTGCCACCTTCCACCATGATGGTGTCGCGTAAGTGTTGCAGTGCACGTTCACATTCTTGTGTTTCGCTATCAGAGTGAAATGCAGAGCGGTATGTATACGGGCCCCAGAATTTGATGATGCCTGGCATTGCAGGTTCAGCTGGCCAACGACGAGGGTCGCCTGTGAGTTGAATAGCGCCACCTGTTGCACCGTGGTAACTGCGGTACGTAGACATAACTTTGTTGCGACCTGTGTGTAGACGCGCCATACGTATTGCATTCTCGGTTGCTTCAGCGCCACCATTTGTGAAGAACACCATGTTCAAATCACCAGGTGCGAGCTCCGCAATCAAACGTGCTGCCTCACTGCGTTCTTCGTTTGCGTGAAACGGTGCGATAGTGCACATCTTGTCAACCTGCGCTTTGATGGCCGCAAGCATCTTCGGGTGTTGATGTCCGATGTTCACGTTCATCAACTGACTCGAGAAGTCGATGTATCGCTTTCCATCTTCATCCCAAAAGCACGAACCTTCGGTGCGCGCTACAACGAGAGGAGTGATCATGGACTGCGCTGACCATGAATGAAAAACATGTTTGCGGTCGTTAGTGAATGCCTGAGAAGCCATGACCAACTCTAACTGAGCACCCACTACGAGCCCTATAGGTGCAGGGAATCGCCAAGGTGACGGTGAAGCAGAAAATAGGGCAAGTACGGTGGGAATATGCATTTTCCGAAGCGCACACTGGCTGTAGTCGCGGTACTCATAGCAAGTGCTCTTGTCGCGTCGTCGGCAAATGCCATCAGTGTTACGACGCCGTGGAAGCAAGCACCGATCAAGGTCGCATATGGAGGCACCGTGTGGTCCACCTCAACCACTGGCGCAGCGTTGTCCTTCACCGTAAGGGGCAAATCATTTGCGATGTGGTTCACAGCCGGTCCAAAGAACGGCAAAGTCGCTGTGTATGTCAATGGGAAACGTTCTCGCATCGTTGATCAGTATTCACCTTCGACCATTCGTCGCGCAGTGGTAATAACACGTGCAAATGCAACCAACACAGTGATGGTGGTTGCATTGTCAACAAGGAACAAGAAGTCAAAAGGTACGAAAGTTACTGTCGACGCTTTTTCTCCTAACGCACTGCGTTGCGCAAAAGGATGCATCAAAACTCCAGTCCCGCATACTGTCCCCGGAATCGTTGAAATCTCCGGCACAGATCAGGTGTGGTACCCCACGGCGGTGCCTGCTACAACATCACCTGAATGGGTCGTGGCAATTGGAAGTTATGTACGTGGACAAGACGTGACGCCAATAGAAACAGCAGTGCCTGTAATTCGAGCAGCTGCATGTGATCAGGCAAAGAAGGTTCCTCGTGGAGTTGTCATGTTGTCGTTTGGTGCACAAACTGCCACCGGTTCTAATGGGTTTGGAAAGACGATCACGAACGAACAAATTGTGGCGACTGCATCAGCGTGGGCTACGGGTCTGGCAGAATGCGGAACTGGTCCATGGGAAGTGTCAATCGGTACCAGTAACTCAGGTGGGGTCACCCGGTACAACGGTTTCATGGGTGGAATTGCGTGGGCAAAAGTTGTTGCTGCTGCACAGGCTGAATCAGACCTGCGCACTGTCGTATCGGGTTCTGTTGACTTAGAACCAGGTTGGGGGCCACCTGGTCAAGCACGTGCATGGGCTGACGGTTATGTACGAACAACAAATGCCCGGTTATGGAACTTTGGTTCTGCCGATGGTTGTCCGCAATCAATCAGTAATGACCTCACGTGTAACAACGGATGGACAATTGACGACGTGTTGTGGGTATCTGCTCATGCAGGGCCAAACATTTATGCGATGCCGCAAATTCATACAAAGTCTGGGGCGCTCTCCAAGCAATGGGCAGTTCTTACTGCTCGCGCACTGGAAATGAAAATGCCGATACGTCTTGCCGCTCTCACAGTGCAAACTGCAGCGTGTTCTCAGGTCACGGGCGGTTGCCCAACTACCGGAATTTCTGCGTGGGATGCATGGGCGCAATTACGCGCAGCGCTTGATGCCATTCCAGCAACGGTCGGCACTCCACTCGGCGCACCAATGGATATTCGCTGGGGCTGGGCAAACGGATTTGTAATCCCTCCTCCGACCACCACGTCAACGACCACCACGACACCAACCACCACGGTTGCGCCAACCACGACTACATCCACAACCACAACAGTGGCGCCGACCACGACCACGTCGACAACCACCACGCGACCCCCTGGCTAATTAGATTCTCCAGTCGTTCGGGTAGCAATTTTGGTGAATTAGGATCGCTCCATGAGCCGTTTAGATACCGCCGAGAATTCCGCCCATACCCCGTGGCACATGCGTGACAACTGGGAGCCGATGCGTGTAGAAATTAAAAGTTCTGATCTCCGCGTAGAAGGAACAATTCCACCAGAACTTGATGGCCTGTATGTTCGTACCGGGCCAAACCCAGCCAGTGGAACATCGCCGCATTGGTTCTTTGGTGATGGCATGTTGCACGGCGTTCGCATCAGGGATGGCAAAGCAGAGTGGTATCGCAATCAGTTTGTTAACACGCCAGGTGCAGCATCGGCTCGCAACCTTCCATACGATCGCGTACCTGAACTCGCGCGTGGCACAGGCAACACTCACGTGTTGCCCCATAACGGATCATTGCTAGCACTCGAAGAAGGTCATTGGCCATTCAAGATTGATAGCAATCTGCAAACGCTTGGCTATGAAAATTACGATGGAGCTTTGACATGTTCAATGACCGCGCATCCCAAAATCTGTCCCATCACAGGAGACTTACTCGCTTTTAGTTATTTCTCGTTTGAAGCACCGTATGTTCACTACATCCGCATTGGTGCTGATGGAAAATTAAAACAACTCGACCCTATTGATGTTCCAAACATGGTGATGATGCACGATTTCAGCGTCACCGAAAAGAATGTCATCTTTATGGACTTGCCATTGCAGTTTGATCTCGGAGAACTGGCCTCTGGTATCCCATTCAAGTTCAATCGCGATGCTGGTGCCCGTCTTGGTGTGATGCCGCGCGATGGACGGGGAAGTGACACCCGATGGTTCGAGATTGATCCGTGTTATGTGTTCCATTCAGTCAACGCTTATGACGACGGTGACAACATCGTGCTTCATGTATCGCGACAAAATGAAGCATTCGGTTCAAGCTCTGATGATTACGCAGAAGTTGGTCGACTCTATAAATGGACCATTGACCCCGTCTCTGGAAAAGTCACCGAAGAAATGGTCGACGATCGTCCCGGAGACTTTGGGCGCGTAAACGATGCATATATTGGTTCAAAGGCACAGTTCGCATATCTCATGTCATTAGGCGGTGAAGGCAACTCTGAAGAACCCATCTACGGTTCTTCATTGTGGAAGTACGACTTGTCAACCGGCCAATGTTGGGAACATCACCTAGGCAAAACAACTCGCGGGGGAGAACCTGTGTTTGCTCCGTCATCGATCAATGGTGCTGAAGACGATGGCTACGTCATGGCAATCGTTCACGACACGGCCACTGAAAAGTCCCGACTTATAATTCTCGATGCGCAGAATTTCACTGCCCCGCCACTCGCCATGATTCATCTACCGCAACGCGTTCCCTATGGGGCACACGGCAGCTGGGTGCCCTCCGGCGTCATAACGATGTAGGGGCCAGCCCAGGACACCTATATGCTGATATCTCCGAAACATTCGGGCGTTTAGCTCAGTTGGCTAGAGCATCTCCCTTACAAGGAGAGGGTCGGGGGTTCGAGCCCCTCAACGCCCACTAAAAAGGCACCTGACCAAGTCAAACTTGAACAGGTGCCTTTCGTGTTTTTCATCGCAAGTTGCGGTTATTTCCGCAGGGCGTCTTCAACGGCAGCGATTAAGCCGTCCACGTCTTCGAAACTGATGAGTGGGTTCATGAACGTGAACTTCAAGGCTGCGCGGCCGTTGATCTCTGTACGGCCAAGAACCATGTCTCCAGACATCAGCAGATTCTGTTGCGCGCGTCGCAGATCATCTGCGGTGCAGCCCACGGCATCAAAAACACACATGGGGCCGGTTGGTTGAGTGAGAAGCGTAAGTACGGGGGACTTGTCGATCTGTTGGGCGGCATAGGCACTGAGTTCAACAACGCGATGAAGCATTTCTGTGAATGCTGTGCGGCCGATCGTGCGCAGTGAGACAACAACTTTTGCCGCATCGAAGCGACGAGATGTATCAAGTGATCTTCCGACAAGGTTGATCATGCCGGGAACTTCGTCGCCGCGGTCAAGGTATTTTGACTTCACGCGTAGGAGATCAAACCTCTCAACGTCTTTGACAATGAGCGCACTGGCATTGAATGGCTGAAACCACAGTTTGTGGAAATCGATAGTGACTGAGTCAGCGCGAGCGATTCCGTGCAACATGGGGGCAAGCTGTGGTGACATCAAGTAAGAACCAACGACTGCAGCATCAATGTGAAACCAAGCATTGATTTGCTCACATCGTGTCGCAATGTCATCAAGCGGGTCAATGACTCCTAAGTCGGTAGTTCCTGCTGTTCCAACGATTGCGATGATGGTGTGTTTCGCGTTGAGTTGTTCTGCGATAGATGAATCAAGTGCGTTGATATCCATCGCGCCACTGGGTGTACTGGCGACAGTGACAACTGAATCGCGGCCGAGGCCAAGTTGGGCTGCTGCGCGCTGTATTGAGAAGTGTGCTTGGTCGGAACAGAGGATGCGCCACGTTGCGGCCTGAGGGGGAAGTCCTGTTTTGAGAACATCGACACCGATGAGAGATGCAGCCCATGAACGAGCGAGTGTGATTCCGAGAACGTTTGATGCTGTTCCGCCTGATGTCATAACACCGGAGCCCGTTGGCGGCATTCCCATGAGGTTTGCTAGCCAGCCCATGAGATGCAGTTCAACCTCTGTTGCTGCTGGTGCTTGATCCCAGCTATCCATTGACTGGTTCATTACAGCGATGGACATCTCGGTAACAACACTTGGAATCATGGTTGGCGGATGAAGGTGAGCAACGCACGCAGGGTCAAACGGAACAACACTGTTGGCCCACACTGAAGTTCCGAATTCCTGTAGGACTTCAGTTAACGGAGTTCCGTCGACGGGGCAGACATCAGTTTCCCAAATGAGGTCATGCAATTCAGTGGGGGACAGTGAACTGCGTGGTCCTGCTGGACGTTGAATGCTTTCAATTGCTACTTGTGCAGCGTCAGCTAATTGCTGTCGACCTTGTTCATCAAGCGACACAAAGATGTCGCGCCATGGTGTGGCGGTCATGCCACTGAGGCCACGCACACCTCGGCAAAGGCATCGCTGAGGCGTTGGAGACCTTCACGTAATTCTTCATCTGTGGTGGTGAGTGGTGGCAAGAGCTTGACAACTTGGTCGCCAGCGCCGCAGGTTTCAACGATGAGTTGACGAGCGAATGCTGCACGGGTGACATTGTCTGCAAGTTCAGTGTTCTTGACGTTGAGACCGCAGAGCAGGCCGTTGCCGTTGACAGTGAAATCAAGAGACTCGTACGTGTCGGCGATTGCCTGCAATGCGTCGCGTACAAAGATGCCTTTGTACTTCGTGTCTTGTTCAAACAGGCTGTCGCTCCAGTACATCTGCATCATCTTGGTGGATGTTGCGAATGCAAGGTTATTGCCGCGGAATGTGCCGGTGAACTCGCCGGCGTTCCAGGTATCAAGGTTGCGCTTAATTAAGTTGATGGCCATAGGGAGACCAAGGCCGCTGATTGCTTTCGACAGGCACACGATGTCTGGGTCAAGACCGGAGCCTTCAAAAGAAAAGAATGAACCGGTGCGTCCGACGCCAGCTTGTACTTCGTCTGCGATAACCATGATTCCGAGCTCGGTTGCTTTTGTGCGCAGAGCTGCGAGGTAGGCAGGGTCGAATGCGCGAGCACCGCCTTCGCCTTGCGTTGCTTCGATGAGGATGGCTCCGAATTTTTGGCCGTCGACGCCGGCACGTAATGTGCGGTCGAGCTGGTCAAGATCGTCATTAGTCATCTGATTCACGAATGGAAGTGCAGCAAAGTCACCAATATGGGCAACGGTTTCGCGGCCAGCCATTGAATCTGACACTGACGCTGCCCGGTATGACATGCCGTGGTATCCGCCAGCAAAACCGAGGACTGCTCGTTTGCCAGTAATGCGCTGAGCCAATTGCAGAGCGGCCTCAACGGCGGTAGCGCCAGTAGGGCCTACGGTTTGAACAACCATGTCCATGTGGCGAGGCTTCAAAATGAGCTCTTCAAATGTGCTGAGAAATTCACGCTTTTCGACTGTAAAGGTGTCGAGACTGTGGAGAAGTCTTCCAGAACGTAAGTGCGAGATTGCTACTTCAACGAGTTCTGGGTTGTTGTGACCGTATGACAACACACCTGCACCTGCGAAAAAATCTAGAT
>JAPKZY010000033.1 GCA_026393535.1 Actinomycetota bacterium
CAACGCCGTCAATATCGATAGTTGCCACAACATTTGATCGCTCTGCAGGGTTTGACACAAACGGTGATGCAAAGGCGCGAGCCTCGGCCCATGAGTAGATATTGCGTGCTGATTCAGCAGTACGCGCCGCAGCCCATGACAGACCGCCATTCGAGTTCAACCATTTCACTTGTTCATCCAACATGATGAGAGTGGCAAGCGCCGGTGTGTTGTAGGTCTGGTTTGCAACGGAGTTATCTAGCGCAATTGACAAGTCAAGTGACGCTGGCATCCAACGCTTTGTTGCTTTGATTTCACGAATGCGTTCGACAGCTGCTGGTGAACATGCTGCTAACCACAAGCCTCCGTCAGATGCAAAACACTTTTGTGGAGCGAAGTAATACACATCAACGTTTGCTGGGTCCCACATCAGGCCGCCTGCTGCAGATGTTGCATCAACTACAACGAGACCATCTTTCGAAGGACGAACTGGAGTCATCGCAACACCCGTTGAAGTTTCGTTGTGGGGGTACGCATACACATCGCACGTTGCATCACTCGAAGGTGTTGGGTGAGTACCGGTATCTGAAGTAACTACTACTGGGTCAGACAAGTGAGGTGCAGCAGCAGATGCTTCTGCGAACTTGGAAGAGAATTCACCAAACACCAAGTGATGACTGCGTTCGCGAATCAGACCGAAGGTAGCAACGTCCCAGAACACGGTAGAGCCGCCATTGCCCATAACAATTTCCCATCCTGCGGGAAGGGAGAACAACGAAGAGAGTCCGTCGCGCACAGAGCCCACGATGTTCTTCACAGGCGCCTGGCGGTGCGAGGTGCCCATCACCGAGGTCATGCGGGACATGACTGCTTCCAGCTGTTCGGGGCGGACTTTGGATGGTCCACACCCAAATCGGCCGTCTAGAGGAAGAAGTTGCGGGGGAATTTTAAAATCGAGTTGGTTCTTATCGCTCATCATGTAATCCTTTCACTTATGCCTGCTCCACAAGAATTGCTACGTGTATCCGCTCGTCTCGGCGCCATTGCCGAGTCAGCCACTTTGGCGGTTGACGCCAAGGCCAAAGCCCTAAAAGCCCAAGGTCTGAATGTCATCGGTTTCGGAGCTGGCGAGCCTGACTTTGCCACCCCCGAACACATCGTGGAAGCTGCTGTGAAGGCATGTCGCGAAGTGAAGTACCAGCGCTACACACCAGCTGCAGGTTTGCCTGAATTACGCGAAGCAGTGGCCGTGAAAACAATGCGTGACAGTGGCTTTGCATGCACCGCAGATCAAGTGCTCATTACGAACGGCGGAAAGCACGCTGTGTTCACAGCTTTTGCTGCGCTATGTGATCCGGGCGATGAAGTTATTTGCCCTGCGCCGTTTTGGACCACCTACCCAGAGGCCGTCACATTGGCCGGGGGAGTGCCTGTCATTATTGACACCGAAGAGAAGAACGGTTTCCGCGTCACTGTTGAACAGTTAGACAAAGCTCTTACTCCACGAACAAAGGTGTTGTTGTTTGTATCACCAGACAACCCAAGTGGTTCTGTGTATCCAGAAGCTGAAGTACGCGCCATTGGTGAATGGGCTGTGAAGAACAAAGTCTGGGTCGTTACCGACGAAATTTACGAACACCTTACATACGGTGATCACAAATTCACTTCAATGCCAACTCTTGTTCCTGAACTTGCAAACCAATGCGTCATCGTGAACGGTGTTGCAAAAACGTATGCAATGACTGGTTGGCGTGTTGGCTGGATGATTGGTCCGAAAGACATCATGAAGGCTTCAACAAACTTCCAATCGCATGCCACGTCAAACGTTGCCAACGTCTCACAGGTTGCAGCATTTGCTGCAGTCAGTGGTGATTTGTCAGCAGTGCACATGATGCGTGAAGCGTTTGCGCGTCGTGGCGCGTTGATGCACCAGATGTTGTCAACCATTCCTGGCGTTACATGTATGGAACCACAAGGTGCTTTTTATTGTTTCCCCAACTTTTCAGGTTTGTTGAACCGTGACATCAAGGGCAAGTCTGCAAAGAACACCATGGAATTAGCAGACATGATTCTCACTGATGTGAATGTGGCCATCGTGCCAGGTGAAGCGTTCGGCGCTCCAGGCTTTGCGCGATTCTCTTTCGCGCTTGGCGACGCAGACCTTGTCGACGGCATCCAGCGCATTATTGACTACGTCGCGTAAACGCCGGCACACGATTGTGTGCTGACCCATCAACCTCTGCTACTGTGACAAATAGTGCATCAGTGAAATGATGTGCAGTACTCAATCCAGCGAAGTCCGGCGAAACTCCGGCACTGTCTCGCAACGGTGATGCTGGTCGGAGAAATCCGATCCAGACAAGTCCGGTCGCCTGTTTGTGTATGCGAAAACCGAACCTCGAAGGAAGGGCGGCCCGCGGAGAGTGCAGCGTCAGCTGTTTTCAATGTGACCCACTCTTCTTTCTCCAATTCCCTGGAGGAAGAACTATGTCAATTATCAGAAAGTCTCGTATACGAGCTCTTACCGCAGCAGTAGCTGCAACTCTTGTCCTAGCAGCGTGTGGAAGCGGCAGCTCAACGCCAGAAACCACAGTTCCTGAAGTCTCACTTCGTATTGTGAGCTTGTCGCCAACAGCAACAGAAATGTTGTACGCCATCGGCGCTGGTGACCAAGTGGTCGCTGTTGATTCGCTCAGCACATACCCAGCAGAAGTCTCAGACAAAGTCACAAAGATTTCTGCATACGAACCAAGTGCAGAAGCAATTCTTGGTTACACACCTGATGTTGTGTTGATTTCAAATGACATGAATAAGATCACTGAGCAACTGCAATCAGTATCAAGCCAAAAAATCACAGTTTGGACTGGTGCTGCGGCCGCAACACTTGATGATGTCTACAAACAAATCACTGAACTGGGCGCACTGACTGGCCGTGAAGACGCTGCTACAACGTTGATTGAATCAATGAAGTCGCGTATTGCTAAGGCCACAGAAAACATCTCTGCGCCTATGTCTCCGAAGTCATATTTCTATGAATTGGACAACACCTTGTATTCAGTAACTTCGAATACTTTTGTTGGTGCATTGTTGAATCCTTTTGGTTTCACAAATATCGCTGACGGGGTTGAGGCCGGAAATGATTACCCTCAACTCAATGCTGAGGTAATTGCAAAGGCAAATCCTTCCGTTATCTTTCTCGCTGATACGAAGTGCTGTGCAACTAATGCTGCAGAAGTCGCGAAGCGTCCAGGCTGGGCAGGAATCGATGCTGTAAAGAACAGCCAGGTTGTTGAACTTGACGATGACGTTGCCTCTCGCTGGGGACCACGCGTTGTTGACTTGGTTGAACAATTCGCAGCAGCAATTGCAGCAGCAAACAAGTAGTAACTACTGATGTCGACTTCAATGAGCATGCGAGGCGAAAGTCGGTGGTGGATTCCTGCTGCTGTCGTTGCGCTCGCATGCTCATTGTTGCTTGGCCTTATGATCGGGCCAGCTGGCCCAACTTGGTGGCGTGTGCCGCTTGAGCTAGTGGATCGCTTGCCATTTTTCTCAGTTGATAGCGGCTTGACTGCTACCGATTGGTCCATTGTGTGGCAGATACGTGCGCCACGAGTAGTGCTCGCTGCAATTGTTGGCTCAACGTTGTCCATTGCTGGTGCTAGTTATCAAGGTGTCTTCCGTAACCCCTTAGTAGACCCGTATCTCTTAGGCGTCGCGGCTGGTGCAGGTCTTGGCGCAACGATTGTGATCACTGTTAATCGGTCTGGCACAAGCAGTTGGATCATTGACCCGCTGCCGATGATTGCATTCGGTGGCGGCTTGATTGCTGTTCTCGTTACCTATCTTCTTGGCACAACTGCAAAGGGTGAACGTAGCTCTACAAGCCTTGTCCTTGCGGGTGTTGCAGTTACGTCGCTAGCCACTGCGGCTCAAACATTTCTGTTGCAACGTAACTCTGACGTTGTTCGTCAGGTGTATTCGTGGATTCTTGGCCGACTCTCTAGTGCCACATGGGGAGACGTCCGTTTGGTGCTTCCGTACGTTGTGTTCTCCACTGTCGTGTTGTTGCTACATCGCCGCCTTCTCGACGTGTTGCGTGTGGGTGATGAAGAGGCAACCGCATTAGGTGTCAATGTGTCGCGCGTTCGACTAGCAGTTGTAATCGCGGCAACTCTCGGTACTGCATCGGTCGTGGCAGTAAGTGGCCTCATTGGTTTTGTCGGCATCATCGTGCCTCATGCGGTTCGATTAGTCGTAGGCACGTCATACCGGCTCGTGTTGCCGATTTCGTTGCTCTTCGGTGCTGCGTTTTTGATACTCGCTGATATTCCTGGGCGAGTGTTAGATAATCCGGCAGAAACTCCAATCGGTGTAGTCACTGCGTTTCTCGGAGCCCCATTTTTCTTGCTTATTTTGCGTACACGAAAGAATGAACGATGACATCTTTAGCGTTTGATCAGGTCAGAGTTGATTATGCCAAGCGCACTGCGGTGGCTTCATTTACTGACACCGTCAAACCGGGCGAATGGTTGTGCATCATCGGGCCGAACGGTGCTGGTAAGTCGTCGTTGTTGCGTGCCATTGCCGGTGTTGTCCCGCATGCCGGAAAAATTCTGGTCGATGGTTCACCACTGACAGCGCGTTCGTCGCGTCGTCGCGCTCAATTAATCGCGTACGTGCCGCAATCACCCGTATTGCCATCTGGCATGACTGGTGCAGAGTACGTGCTGCTCGGTCGTAATCCGTTTGTCACTCATTTCGGTCGTGAATCTGAACTTGACCACTCGATGGTCGATGATGTCATTGATCGCCTCGACTTAGCCAAACTTGCTACACGTGATGTCGATACATTGTCGGGAGGTGAGCGTCAACGACTGGTTATTGCTCGCGCCATCGCGCAAGAAGCACCAATCTTGTTACTCGATGAACCAACGGCTGCTTTGGATATTGGCCATCAACAGCAGGCACTGGAGTTAGTAGACAAATTGCGCCGCGAACACGGACTCACTGTTGTCTCTGCAATGCATGACCTCACCTTGGCTGGCATTTACTCAGATCGATTGATTCTGATGCACGCTGGTCATGTGGTGGCTCAAGGCCCGGCCGGAGATGTTCTTCGCCCAGAGACTTTGGGTGAGTTCTACGGTGTCTCCGTGCGTGTGCACCGAGAAGACGACGGCACCATCATTGTTGTGCCAAACCGCACAACGTCGTTCTGATTGAGGCGCAAAGTACTGCCGTAGTACGGTCATATTGTGCCTAACCCCTTAGATCCACGTTTGCTTGATTCATGCGTTGAGGGCGTTGCCGCTGCACATCAGCGTCTCCTGGAAGTTGTTGACACTCTGACTGCAGAACAATTCGCAGCACCGTCGTCATTGCCGGGGTGGAGCAGAACAACTCTTGTTGGTCATCTCACGATGAACGCTCGTAGTTTGGTGCATCTCTTGGCATGTGCCGGCAGGGGAGAAGTCGGCGAGCAGTATCCCGGTGGAGTTGATGCTCGTAACGCAGGTATTGAGGAAGCGTCATTGTGGAACTCCAAGCAAGCAACTAAAGAGCTACGCAAGGCCGTGTACATGTTGGAAGGCGCATGGGCTGGTGCAACTAATGACATGTGGAATGGAACTGGAACAGTTGTTTCAGGGTCTGTAATAGCAATGCATGAGATCCCATTTCTTCGCTGGCGTGAATGCGTCATTCATCTCACAGATCTAGATGTCGGTATTGGTTACGACCAGTGGCCCGATTTTTATGTTCGGCTTGAACTCGAGAGACAGAAAATGGCGTGGGCAGCAAGTCACCCGATGGGGTTGACGCAAATCCCACAAGCAGCATTGAAACTCAATGAGAAACACCGTCTTGCATGGTTGCTGCAACGTGCAGATGTTGAAGGCTTGCCAAAGGGTCCCGGATTGTGACCATCCGTACTCTTCGTCGAATAGTTGGAGCTGCAATTGCAAGCACAGCTCTTGCATTGGCTTTCATTCCGGGTATCGCCAGCGCACACGCGATTCTTGAATCCTCTAGTCCTGAGGCGTCTGCACTTCTCGCGTCTTCCCCGAAAGAGATCCGCCTCGACTTTGACGAACAAGTTGAAGCGACGTTAGGTGATGTTCGCGTGTATGACTCTGAACAACGCGAAGTCTCCAAAAGCAACACAGTGCGATCTGCATCAGACGCATCAGTAGTCACTGCAAAAGTCTCCACCCTCAAGAATGGTGTTTATGTGGTTGTATGGCGTGTAGTCAGCGCCGACGGCCATCCGGTTACCGGTGCGTTCCCTTTTGAGATTGGTACGAAGTCAACGGGCACAAGTGCTGCGTTGTTAGAAGAGGTACTCAATAGAACTGAGACCACTTCGCCTCTTGGAAACCCGATGTCGTTCTTTCGGTTGCTTGGCTTTCTCGGTTTAATCCTTCTCATTGGATGTGTTTCACTCCTGTGGCGCTCACCCCTACTGGGAGATTCGCGAGTGCGCAAGACGATGCAGTATTCCTCCGTATTGGTTGCGGTTTCATCACTTGGTTTGTTATTGACGCAAGGCCCGTACACGGCCGGGAAATCATGGGGATCATTGTTTGACTCTGTGATGATTGGCGACGTATTGCAAACCCGCTTAGGGCTTGCGCTGTTTGTTCGCACTATTTGTGCGTTGGCCTGGGGTGTAATTGCTCTCACAGCATCTGCGTCGGTAAGCCGGCGCTGGCGTATCGGTGTAATTGCTGCTGCAGTCATCACCATTACGACATATGCCGCAAGTGGACACCAAAGTGCCGGAACTTTGCCAGGAATATTCGTCCCTCTCGACATGATTCATCTTGCAGCAATTTCAACATGGGTTGGGGCACTACTCGTACTCGCTGCTATCCATCGAGATAACGATGTCGAAATTGAGGCAAAAAGATTTTCACGAATGGCAACTTGGTCGATGCCGGTTGTTGTTGCGACTGGTGTTGTTCAAGGACTCCATTTGATGGGCGGCATAAGCAACATCACGCAGTCAAGTTTTGGCAAGTTATTGCTAGCCAAGACCTTGCTGGTGGCATGTGTCGTCCTTCTCGGCTCAAAAGCTCGGGGCCGATTGGAAGCAAGCGGGTTCTCATCGATTTCAAAGATCATCAGATGGGAATCAACAGTGGTGGTTCTGGTTCTTGCTGTCACTTCGCTAATGGTGGCGCAATCTCCAAACGCAAAGCCAGCGATCCCCATTTCGTTTAGTGCCACAAAGGTGCAGAATGGCATCGTTGCGGAACTCTCTGTAGTCCCTGCCGTTGTCGGCACAGCAGAAGTTCACGTTATTCTCACGCCACCAGGTGGATCGCTGACACCAGCTAAATCAGTAACAGTGCAATTCGATCTGCCATCGCGCAACATTCCACCGATTCCCGTGAAGTTGACAGAGATAGGTCCAAATCACTGGATTGGCATTGTGCAATTTCCTTTTTCAGGTGCGTGGAATATGAATACGCGCGTGTCTCCGGCGCCAAACCAGACGCTTTTGTTTTCAACTGTTGTAACAGTGCAGGACTAAAGCACTCGCACCACTATGTGGTGTGGCATTGCAGTAGGGCCGTCAATGAAGCCATCGCCAGTTGAGACAAATCCGAGGCGTTCGTAAAAACCCATTGCACTGTCGCGTGCTCGTGCCCAAGCAATTGTTGCTCCACGTTCTTTCGCTAATTCAAGACCAGCCCTTATCAGTAACGCACCAAGGCCAGCACCCTGAAGATTCTCGGCTACGGCCATGCCCTTTAGTTGCATTGCAATTTCGCCCGTTTTTTCAGGGCATTCCGACATGAACCATGATGACGTAGCAATAGCGGTTCCTTCATGGAAGATTGCGAAATGAACAACGTCTGGGTACTTATCCTCGGGGTAGTTGCAATCCGTTGCTGGGGTGCCTTTACGCAATATCGCAACACGCAATTGCATGATGTCGGCCAACGCGACTTGAGAGACCACGTATGTCACGGTTGTACTGAAGCAACACGCACAGCATTGCCGTTATCTCGCGCACTGCGGTACATAGCTTCCACAATACGGTGTGCTTCCAATGCAATGGAGAAATCCGGGAAACCTGCCGTGCCATCTACTGCAGCCTTGACGAATGCACCATCAGGGTTTGTATCACCAATCGCCAACGGTGCCGTCTTTTCTAAAAGCTCTGTGCCTTCAAGTGACCCTGTAGTGCCGTCTGTGTTGCTCCACGTAACTGGGCCAAACCAGTCATCGCCAGCGATGACTACTGTGCGATGCTCACAGAAAACTTCAACATTGCGCAGGCTTGGTCGCGACAAGTTGTCGTGCCAAATAGTTGTCAATGTCCCGACAGCGCCATTAGCAAAACCGATTGAAGCTGCAACCACATCTTCGATTCCTTCTATCCCATGTCGGTACGTTGCTCGTGCGCTAACTGACTCAACATCACCGATGAGGAATCTCAACATGTCGACATCGTGAATGCTGTGTTCTAACAATGTGCCAGCCCCTGCCTTTGTTACGTCGCCACGCCATGTGGATTTGTAGTGGCCTTGCACCGGGATGAACTGGTCATCGCGAAACACCACGGCCATTGGCGCACCAGCTCCAGGGTCAGAAATCAGTTCGCGTGCCCATAAATATGCAGGGGAGCGCCGCAGAATTAAACCGCACTGATGGGTTAACTCACTAGCGGTGGCTGCAGCATGCATTTCGGCGGCTTGGGACAAGCCAATACTTAAGGGCTTTTCACAGAAGAACGGCTTCTTCGCTGCAATGCACTTTTCTACCAGTGATTGATGTTCGCTCGTCCATGTGCATATGTACACCATGTCACTCGATGCAATCACTTCATCTGCCGATGCCATGACGGTGCTGCCAGAGGCTTGTGCAAAAACCGCAGAACGTTCTGCATCAATGTCAAAGCACCCACCACGTGTCATTGGCACACCACTGATCTTCAGCATCTTTGAATGGAACGTGGCGATATGGCCAGTTCCCACAAAGCCAACAATTGGTAAATCTGTTGAGGTTGTCACGAAATGAATTGTAGTTACGGGATAAGCAGTACGCGACCGAATGCCTTGCGGCTTTCGATATGGCGGTGCGCGCCAGCTGCATCAGACAGCGGGAATGTCGAGTCAATAACGACCGACAGTTCCTTCTTTGCGATGCGAGCAATAAGGCTCTCGATCATTGGGTGAGTACGTGTTGGGTTCATTGCCATCTCAGCCCCAAGGAAAACACCGGTGATTGATGCGTTCTTGCCCATGATTGCGCCAATTTCTGGTGGACGGGGCTCGCGTCCTGCGCGACCAACCCAACTGATGCGACCGCGATACGCCAACATGGCAACGCTGCCTTCCAAAGTGGAACCACCGACAGAGTCAACAACCAAGTTCACGCCCGCACCGTTTGTGTATTCCAAAACTTCTTTTGCTGCATCTACTTTTGTGTAGTTGATGCCGTGGTCAAGTCCGTATTCCTTCAAGCGCTCAAGGCGCTCATCACTTGACGCTGTTGCAAGCACGGTTGCACCTGCAGCCTTTGCCAACTGAATACCTGCAAGACCAACACCGCTTGCTCCGGCTTGAATCAGAACAGTTTCACCAGCCTTCAAACGACCGAATTCGAACAAGCAATCATCAGCAGTTCCAAACTCAATTGGAATTCCTGCAGCTTCTTGTAGCGACAATCCTGCAGGCACTGCCCACACGGCAGCAGCCGGAACACTGATGACTTCAGCATGTGATCCGAATCCCATTGTGGCTACAACTTGTTGTCCTTTAGTAAACGCGGTGACGCCTTCGCCAACTTCGCGCACAATGCCTGCAGCTTGGTAGCCAACGATGTGGGGCTTGGTAGCTAACGCACCACCAGTTCTGTTCAGTGTGTCACCGCCTTGAATTGCAATTGCAGCAACATCAATCAGTACTCCGCCTGGGCGCAATAGTGGCTCTGCCACGTCTTCGTACTTAAGGACCTCAGGTCCGCCAGTCTGGTAATAAACAGCAGCTTTCATGCAGGTGACGCTACTTGTATGGGAGGCGTATGCGATTACTGGGCAATGCGCCGTGGGAGTGACCTAAACAGTAAGTGGCTTTGCAAGGCGCAATGTTGCAAGTTCTGCAGGGGCAGAGAGCCCAGCAAGCGCAATGTCGTAATCAGGCAACTCATACACATCGCCATCATCAGTAATCATGATGAACCTGTCAAAGTTCGCAAGGAATGTGCGGTCGTGGCTTACTGCTATCACAGTGCCTTCAAAACCTTCAATGGCCCGCTCGAGAGCTTCAGATGAATCAATGTCAAGGTTGTCTGTTGGCTCATCAAGCAGCAACACGTTGTGACCAGCAAGTTCAAGGCTCAAGATCTCGAGACGTGCTTTTTGTCCGCCAGATAATGTTTGGAATTCTTGGCGCGCATTGTTGCGTAAGCCATAACGTGCAAGAGCTCCCATTGATTTCTGCTCATCACTCAATCTGTCGCGCACAATTTCAATGCATTCACGCCCATGAAACTCAGGTCTGTCGTTCACTTGGTTGAACATTCCGACTGACGTGCGAGGTCCGAACGTAATGTCGCCCATTAGGCCTTCTGCTTTGCCGTTCAGTGCGTTGAGAAGGTGTGTCTTGCCTGTTCCATTTGGACCAATAAGCCCGAGGCGCTCGCCAAAGTGCACTTCATCAGAAAACGGCATGAATAATTCGCCAATGGAAACTGCTTCGAACTTCACTACACGACGCGCAGAGTCTGCACCACGGAAGCGAACATAAATCTGTTGGTCTGCAACTGGCGGGGGAGGCGGCCCGGCCTTCACAAACTTTTCCCAACGTGTTTCCGCACCGTTCGCTTTTGTTGCATTCTTAAAGTTCTGTGCAGCACGCTGCTTCATGATCTTCATGTGATGAAACAGTCGACGCTCTTCATCGTTCCACCGCTTCAAGTCATCGCCCAATAATTCCTGACGCTTTTGTCGTGCTTCGGGGAACGTCACGTATGAACCGCCGTGCACCCACGCACCCGAACCTTCAACAGTGATGATCTTTGTTGCCACGCGCTCTAACAACGTGCGGTCATGGCTCACCATCAGGATCGTGCTCTTGCACGCTTTGATTTGTTCTTCCAACCAGCCGCGTGTCGGGATGTCGAGGTAGTTATCTGGTTCGTCAAGGAACAACACGTCAGCACCGGATGTCAACAACAAGTCAAGAACAAGACGTTTGCGTTCTCCACCAGATAGCTGACTCACTAAACGAGTGGCGAAGTTGTCAACGGGCGTCTTCACACTGCGTTGCGCTGATGCAGCCCACTGGGTCTCAAGGTCATAACCACCAAGGTCGCCCCAGTCGCCAAGTGCTTCGGCGTATTTCATGCCGTC
>JAPKZY010000101.1 GCA_026393535.1 Actinomycetota bacterium
CTCACGCCCATGCCTGGGGGCACCGGCATTATGACCGTTGCGTGCCTTATGGAAAACACCGTGAACGCAGCTGCGATGCAAGGTGTTCACGTCTGATGCGTCGAATTACATCGGCACTTACATTACTGTGCTCTGCGTTAGTGACTCTTGCAGTACCCACAACAGTTCAAGCAGCCATTAGTGCGCCTGAACCTGAAATGATTGCTCGCGCAATCGGCACTCAAACAACTGGTCCATTAGGTTTTCCAGCTCCGAATGATGTGATCCCGTGGGGACTCGACCGCATTGACTCACGCACTGGCCTCGATAACACGTTTACCTATTCAACAGATGGCACTGGCGTAAAGGCATACGTCGTTGACTCGGGAGTAAATGCCTCACATCCCGCTTTTTCTAGTCGCGTGTTACCTGGTTGGAGCTACCGCTCGAGAACATCCGACCCGACTGGTGCAGCTCTTGCTAGCTACAACGATGCAATTGCTTCCTACAATGTAAATCCCACAAACGGAATACCGCCGTGTGCCTATGACTCAAGAATTCATCAACGCGTTCCTTCTTCCTTTGATGGGGTGCGTGAAGACGCTGATGCTGGGAACAACATTGACAATGACGGCCACGGTACGCACGTTGCGGGAACCATTGGTGGCAGTGCTACGGGTGTTGCCAAAACAGTCACCATCGTCCCTGTGCGCGTCCTTGATTCGTGTGGAGCAGGAACTACCACCATGGTCTTGAACGGTCTCAACTGGATATTGGCTGATCATAAAGACGGTGAAAAAGCAGTGGTTAATATGAGCATTGGTTTTGAAAGCACTGCAACCAGTATCGATACGGCAATCAAGAGTTTGCTTGCTGAAGGAATTGTCGTTGTCGCTGCGTCAGGCAATGACGGCGTATCGGCATGTGGCATTACGCCAGCAGGAACTGATGGCACAATTTCGGTTGGTGCATCGATGTATAACGATGGCGAGCCCTATTTCACGAACTTCGGGTCATGTGTAGATATTTTTGCACCTGGTCAATCCATTGTCTCAACGTGGCCCAAGTATTTAACTTCAACGAACACGTACGCAGGCGAGACGGGAACTTCCATGGCGGCACCGCATGTGGCTGGGGCTGTTGCGAGATTTTTACAATCAGCAACGGTGACTGCTACAACACCGACAGATGCGTGGAATTGGTTAAAGACAAACGCAACATGTAATGCAATCACGTATTACACATCGTCAGCGACAGATACATCACGTGTTGCACTTGCAAAGACGCCGAACCGATTATTGGCGGTTGATGCACCAGCAATCGTGCCATGTGCACCGAACAGTGTCACCGCCACGGTGGCGAGTAAGAGTTCTGTCGTTACGTGGGATGAAGTAGCCGCCGGAAATGGATCTGCGGTTACGGCGTACACGGCAACTGCAACACCAGGTGGAAAAACATGTTCTGTTCCATCGGGTACTACGTGCACTATTACGGGACTTGTGAATAACACTGCGTATTCAATTTCAGTCGCAGCAACTAATGGTGTCGGAGCCGGAACACCCTCAACCGCAGTTGCAATTACTCCTATCGGCCCGCCTGGTGCAGTAACGACACTTGTAGCTGCAACACAAAAGAACGCACTTGACGTGTCATGGGTGCAGGCACAGGGGGATGGCGCTGGCATTACATACACAGCCTCCGCAACTCCTGGCGGCGGTACATGCACGTCGACTGAGGCCTCGTTGACATCATGCACTATTGCGAGTCTTATCAACGGTACTCAGTACACAGTGTCAGTGGTCGGGACCAACACAAACGGCACAGGCACTGCAACAACAGCCACTGGGTTAGCTGACGGAGCACCAGATGTCCCTGCATCGTCCATGTCAGTTGTAGGAAGCAAGTCTGTAACAGTCAGTTGGCCAGCAATTACGTCGTCTATTGGTGTCACGTATGTTGTTACTTCAACGCCCGGCAATCTCACGTGTACAACAACAGAGACATCGTGCATGATCACCGGATTGAAAAATGGCGTGAACTACACATTCGCAATCACTACGAAAACAGCAACGGGCCAAGTAGCCGCAGCGCCTTTGCAATTCATCGCCCGACCCGGTTTCACGGTGAAGAAATCAGTAGTAGAGAAGAACTCAAACACTCCACTGTCGTGGCTTGTCTCGTCCATATCGACAGGAAAGAAAACATGGAGCGAATCAGGCCCCTGCTCTATTGTGGGCACGAAACTCAAGGCCCCCAAGGCTGCTGCTTCATGCGTCGTCACTCTGAAAGTTGCAAAAAAAGGCAATTATCCTGCCATGTCAACCAAATTGCGCATTGCGGTGGAATAGCACATCGCTACATTGTGTTGACATAAAGAAGCAAGAACGGAATCAGATCATGGCAACCATCACACTTACTGAAGAAACATTTGAAGCCACTGTGCTTGGCGAAGGAATCACCATCATTGATTTCTGGGCCGAATGGTGCGGGCCATGCAAAATGTTTGGTCCTGTTTTTGAAAAAGCATCCGAGGGTCATCCCGGCATAAAATTTGCAAAAGTAGACACTGAAGCAGAACAAGGGTTAGCAGCTGCTTTGCATATTCAATCGATTCCGACTCTCATGTTGTTTCGTGACGGAATCATGTTGTTCAACCAGGCAGGAGCACTACCTGCGCACTCTTTAGAACAAATACTCACTTCAGCAGAAGAACTAAACATGGATGAAGTTCGCGCTGAAATGGAGATGCTTGAAAAAGACAACCAAAAGTAATTAGATTCCTCTGATGGGGAACTTCCGTCAGGGGCATGTGCGGCTCCTGTTGCGGACAAACTCAGTGTGGGTAATTTTTATTACGGCATGCGTGGCCCTAGTGCTTCAATCTCCTGTATCGGTTCGCGCGAACGTCTCAATTTCTTCTATTGAGCCAACGGGCCGCATTGCAGCAGGCGACAAACACACGTGCGCCATTGCCGCTAATGACACAATCTGGTGCTGGGGCGACAACACCTACAGTCAGCTTGGGTCTGCTTCATTCCCAAATGATTTTTCGCTTATTCCAGTTCAAACAACAGTGTTGCCTGGGTCGCGTATTGCGAAACGCATTGTTGCTGGCGCAAACCACACCTGCGTGTTAGCAACTGACGGCACCGTGTGGTGCTGGGGCTACAACGGATATGGATCAGTGGGCGTTTCGGGCGGCAACCAGCCAGACCCAGTACAAGTGACGCTTGGTGCAACAGCAACCATGATTGCCGCTGGTGGGTTTACAACATGTGCTGTGCTGTCTAACAACAGCTTGCAGTGTTGGGGTCGTAACAACAAAGGACAACTGGGTAACGGCACCTTCGGCTCTACAGGTGTGTCAACTCCGGTGTACACCTCGTTTGTCCCTGCATGGTTCACGGTTGCACAGATCGAAATTGGCAATGCTCATTCCTGCGCAATTTCGGTACTGGGCATTGCATGGTGTTGGGGACAGTTCACCGATGGCCGTCTTGGCACGACTGCATCATCAGATGCACTTACTCCTACTGCTACGGCCTCATTGGGCGGCACGGCGTTAGAAGTTGCTGCAGGTGGCGCACACACATGCGCAATGCTGACAAACGGGACGCTTAGTTGTTTTGGTAGTAACAACATGGGCCAACTGGGTCAAGCGTTATCGACGACAACTAATTCCACACCGACAGCGGTGACACTTGCTGCAACGGTCACTCACGTTGTTGCTGGGGGTCAGTTCACGTGTGCATTGCTGTCGACTGCTGCGGTTCAATGTTTTGGTCAGAATGCAAGTGGCCAATTGGGTTCAGGT
>JAPKZY010000097.1 GCA_026393535.1 Actinomycetota bacterium
AGAATGTATGGAGAATTAGACATCAGGATTTTTTCTTTTTGGTGATGAGGGGAGGAATGATCTTTGAAATGTAATCGAAGAGTTCTTCTGTCGTAGCGCCGTCTTTGATGAACGGGGTCACGATGACATTGGAGAGCAGTACTGCGCCGTATATAGAGCCGACAATTCGAGCTTCTCTCGGGTTCAGTCCTCGGTTAACTTCCAGATTATGAATGGCTGCTGGTAGGGAAGGGAATGCCGAACCCATGTCAGGGAATTCAATGCCATTTCGCATGAGCCACAGAGATAATTGCAACTGCTGATTAATGACCAGAATAACTTGTGGTTTCCTCATGGAATTCACTGTTGATGTCAGTCCAAGAATGTTGTCGGCATTACGAGAATGCACAATCAGAAGAAGCTGTGCTTTCCCCCCAAACCATTCGGCAATGAATCGGTGATGAACTTTGGCTAGGGATGCAATTTGGCGAATTGAAATGTCATCAGGACTGTCGTGGCGCACCAATTCAAATGCTGCATTGATAAGAAGTTCCATACCCTCTTCGCGAGTACGACGGGTCTGACGAGTTGCTGCCGGCTTTTTGGCCGCAGCCTTTTTGGCAGGAGTCTTTTTTGCTGAAGTAGCCACGTGGATACTTACCCTACTCTGCATCGCAACCAGCCATCAATGCGAAGTGCAATCCCTACTAAAGCGATCGCTGCAATGCCATCAAGCCACCAATGATTACCAGTGGCCGAGACTGCGAGCATGGTGATCACAAAATGACTTGCGAAAAGCCATCTCCATTTGCTTGTACTGGCAGCAATGATGCCGAATGACACAAGCGCGGCCCACCCAACATGAATCGAAGGCATGGCTGCGAATTGATCAGATACTCCGGTTCCTACTGGGCCGTACACAGATAACCCATATCTCGTCGCAAGATCGATGTATCCGAGTTCTGGCAGAAATCGGGGAGGAGCAACTCGCACGTATCGAATAACGAGACACGCAGCAGTCAGCATCGCAAGCACATTTCGCCAACGCGGATAACTGTCGCGGTGGCGAACGAAGAGCCACACAAGAAATGCAATGGTCGCTGGAACATGCACGATGGCGTAGTAATAGTTAGTGGCCCGTGCCAGCCACTCGTATCTCATCACAAAATGTTGTAACGATAATTCGGATGGCAGAAAGAGATGATGCTGCAGTGTGTTAATGCTGCGTGCTCGACTGAGTGCACCAACCGGTTGATCGAGTGGAAGCACCATCGCAAGTCGCCACAGGGTGTACAGGAATGCGACCAAGGAAAATTCACGACAGATGGCAATTATGAAAACTCGCCGCGGAGTTGCGGTCAGTCGTGCAACGCAATATGCAGTAACAATGCTGATGACCGAAGCGATAATTGCTTGATTCCAGGTCACCCACTTCATGAACAGTGAGAGTATCTTCTAGCTGTGGTTCGCGAGGAAGTGTGCCACCGCATTAAAACCACGAAAAGTTTCTGCTGTCAGAGACGGTGATGCTGCCTCTGGGTATGTAGAGAATCTGGCAATAACTGTGCGGCTGGGCCGGTGCACCCACACGAATTGACCAAAGATTCCCCATCCCGTGAATTCAGTGTCAGGAACTTTGATCCAAAACGCATTGTGATACTCGTCGTCTGTCTCGCGAGTGTCAGTCACCCATGACTCTGGCAGTACCCGTTGATCATTCAGCAATCCGTCATTGAGATATGCCAAGCCGAATCGGGCAAAGTCACGGACCGTACATGACATGCCAGCTTCTGCAATAGGAAAACCAAGTGGATCTACGGAGATAGTGGCGGGGTGCTCCATACCGAACGATGACCAGATATCGCGCGACAGCACATCCTGGAACGGAATGCCATTCACAATTTCTACGATGCGAGCCAAGATGTTGGTGAGAGGTGAACGGTAATCAAAAAGTGCACCGTGCGGACGTGCAAGTGGGTACGTGGCAAAGTGTTTCAGCACTCCAACCACAGGCCGATTGCCCAATGGCCGAAAACCTGATTGGCGTTCGTATTCAAGGAGTGGATTATCAGCTTCGGGGTCGCTGTACAGGTCATAGTTCTCCACAAACTCTGTTCCTGCTGTCATGTCTATGAGGTGACGAACAGTACAACCATCAAGACTCGTGCCAGCGAACTCTGGTGCAATGTCAACTACGAGATCATCGATCGATAGCAAACCTCGACCGACTGCGATGCCTACAGCAGCAGCAGTTACTGATTTGGTCACGCTCATCAAAAGATGTTGGCTTTGGACGTTCAGATTGTTGAAGTAATTTTCGTACACAATCGAGCCTTCATATACAACACATATGGCATCGCAATACGTTTCATCGAGATGTCGTTCCCATGTAGTTGCCGAACCATCGGCAGCAGTAAACGAAACCTCGTTGAGATCTACGAGTTGTTGTGGAAGTGCAGTGACATTGCCCGACGAGTTTGAGATAGGGACAGTGTCGAGCAGGTCCGCGACATGTTGGAATGCCCACCGATTATGCGGTGGCTCTAGCCAATTATCGAGAGTTACTGATTTACTCACTGGGAACAGACTATTGCTCTAGAAAGCTCGATGTTCTTGGTGAATTCGCGGTTTTCTTTGCGTGAAAGCATTAGATAAAGAAAAGTCTCACGGTCTAGTAGAGACTTAGTATCTTTGCTTTTTTAGGCGAATTATAAAGACCCCCTACAATTATTAGGTATGTCTAGCGGGGATAATTCTGGCGGTTTTAGCCGCACACGGGCGCCCATCTTGACGAGCGCCGTCTTGCTCCTGGGTGCGCTACTTTCCTTTCTTCCTATAGCGATGGGGTCGGCACGGGCAGCTACTGCCGGATGTTCCGAAGTGAATACATCGATTGCAACTGTCGCTCCATTCTCGTGTCCGAGCGCACCAACAAATGTAAGTGTCCAGGCCGCAGATCACGGAATCAACGTGAACTGGGATTCAGCAATTATCTCCGGCACGAAACTCACAACTGAAACAACGGCAACAGATGCACCGAGTTCCTTTCAAGTGAGAGTGAATCCTGGTGATGTCATAGTGAACGTTGCATCTTCCGCCAACACTGCTTCTGTCTCAGGTTTAGTGAACGGAAAAGAATATGAAGTAAGAGTTGTTGCTCTCAATCAGTACGGTGCAAGCACTGTTGTCGGGCCATTGCGCATCACTCCAACGAGTGGGGTTGACGGCGATGTAGTGCAACTCATCGTGAAGTACAAAGACGGGGTACGCCCAACCCAGTCAGATGGATTTGCGACTGGTTCTGACGCAATCAAAGAGGTCGAGCTAACTCCGCTGAAGAACCTGGGCAATGGCTTACAGACCATCAAACTCAGCGAGTCAGTATCTGGTGATTCGGCCGCTGAAATCATTGACACCTTGCAGGCTGACCCGCGGGTGGCATGGGCTGAAGTCGACCAAATTCTGACCACATCGGGACTCAGCGGCCAGCGATTCGGGTTCATTGATGCCCCTGGGGCAAGTGTGCTGCCTGGCAATGATGGCGAAGGAACTGTTGTGGCAGTCATTGATACGGGTAGTACCAAGCACTCCAACATGCATCAACCGATGCTGAAGGGTTATGACTTTGTTAGTGATCGACCTGAATTGATGGCCCCGCGTGAAGTCAATGGACAAGCAGTCAGTTTTGATGGTGATTATGTCGATACAAATAAATATGGATCAACCGGATGGGACAATAACCCTGCAGACCCAGGCGATTGGCGAGATAGGGCTCCGGTGCGATCGAGTAGTTGGCACGGAACTCACGTGGCCGGAATTATTGCTGCCCAAACAAATAACGGCGTAGGTATTTCCGGTATCGCGCCTGCTGCAAATATCTTGCCTATTCGTGCCCTGAGTTGGAATGGTGGCCTCTCGTCTGACGTTGCAGCTGGAATCATTTGGGCATCAGGTGGTCATGTCCCAGGCGTCACGGATAACAGAAATGTTGCGCGGGTCATCAACCTTTCTATTTCTTCGCGCGGTCAATGCAGTGCCACTCTGCAATCGGCAATTGACATTGCAACCGACAATGGAAGTGTTGTTGTTGTTGCTGCGGGTAATGCCAACAGTGATGTACGTAACTATTCTCCCGCCAACTGTAACAATGTCATTGCTGTTGGCGCGAATGATGCAATGGGCCAGCGAGCAACGTATTCAAACTTTGGTGATGGTGTAGATATTTACGCTCCTGGCGGTGACCTCAATGCGAGCTTTGATCGTGGAATCTATTCCTTATCTAACACTGGTGAACGTGAACCAATCGATGAGTCATATGCCAATCAGCAAGGAACGTCAATGGCTGCGGCACATGTATCGGGAGTTGTTGCACGAATTATTTCGTCTGATCCGACAATGTCAATTGGTGATATCCGTAATGAATTGGGTATTACATCGCAGACACGAACTTTGAATGACGCAAATTGCTCGTTCAGTTTTTCTGGGACATGCCGTGATGCAAATGTCACTATTGCCGCGGCACCCACTGCCCCAACAGGTTTCGAAGTTAACGCTGGTGTTCGGTCGGTGTCGATGAAATGGACAGCTTCAGCTGATGTTTCGGTTACTGGAATGCGAGTTCTCTGGGGCACTTCACCAGCCGCACTAACGAATCAATTCACTATTGGGGGTCGTACCACGGAAAGTTTTGTTCACTCGGGGAGTCCAGTTCGGGTCATCAATAAAGCGTTGACTAATAATGTTGCAACTTTGACAACGGATGTTGCGCACGGATTAGCAGTTGGTGATCTAGTTTTCATCAGTGGAGTCGATGTCACGTTTGATGGAACGTACGTTGTAAAGACTAAAACGGCTACAACATTTACATATGACAGGGTTTCTGCAAATGTGGTGGCTACAACGCTTACAACCTCTGGATCAGCACAAAAATCTCAATCACTCGGTATTGGGCAAACGTATTACTACCAAATTGCGTATGTCTATACGGACAACGCGCAGGCATGTACTACTTCTTGTCTGAGTACATTTTCCACCACTGTTTCTGCACAAACTCAGTTCACTTCAAGCAAAGTGTTCTCTTCAACTGGCGGCGTGCAGTCGTACGTTGTGCCTGCTGGTGTTAATTCGTTGCAAGTAGATGCAAGTGGCGCTAGTGGCGGCGCTACCACTGCGTTTGTCGCGGGTTTAGGTGGTCGCGTTGAGGCAGTAGTTCCTGTAACTCCAGGTGAAGTCCTGTTCATGTTTGTTGGTGGTGCCAACTCATCATCAGTAGGTGGTTGGAATGGCGGTGCCAGTGGAACAGCACCTGGATTAGGCGGCGGTGGTGCTTCAGATATTCGTCGTGGAATTTCAATAACAAATGCTGCATTAACTAACAACGTAGTAACACTAACAACGTCAGCTCCACACGGCTTGACAGTTGGCACAGCGATTGCGGTTGCCGGAGTCGGTACTGCATTTGACGGTTCGTACACCATTACAACGGTTGCTTCAACAACTTTGACGTACGCCAAGACGAATTCAAATATTGCTTCGGCTGTTGTGACGGGTTCGCTGATTCAAACAAACCCCGTATCTAGTTGGGCAAGAAGAATTTTGGTTGCGGGCGGCGGCGGTGGAGCAAGTCCTTGGGCAACTGGCGGAGACGGTGGCGGGCTCGTTGCATCTGCTGGCGCGGCGTATGGCGGCAACCTTGGTGGTGCTGCTGGCACGCAATCAACAGGAAATGCGTTAGGAGCAGGCGCTGGTGGAACCACCAATGCCGGCGGCGGTGGTGGTGGCTACTGGGGCGGCGCCGGTGGCGCAATCTATGCCGGCGGTGGAGGCGGTTCTTCGTTTACTGCTATCGGAATTTACGGCGTGATACACACGCGAGGTTCTTCGAGCGCGACTGGTGATGGTTCTATTCGAATCACGCTTCCTCAGACAACAACCATGCCAACACCAACTCAACTTGCAGGTACGGGTTGGTCACGGACAAGTGAATTGACATGGGTTGCTCCACCAGTCAACGATTTCACTGGATATCGAATCAAATGGGGAACCGACCCTTTGAACATTGTGTATCAGTTCGATGTGGCCGGTGGCGCAACTACTTCGTTCACGCATTCGGGTAATCCGATTGCGATTTCGTCTAAAGCAATGACAACAACAGTTGCCACTTTGACAACTTCTACGGATCATGGCCTTGTGGCAGGACAAGAAGTTGCCGTCACTGGAGTCGACGAAACATTTAACGGCATCTTTGTTGTAGCATCAGTTCCAACAACAAAGACATTTACCTATGCAGTAAGTGGAGCACCGGTATCCAGTACTCCAGTTACTCCGACGGGCCTAGTGCAGCGCACAAACAACCTAATTCTTGGGCAAAACTATTACTACAAAATTGCTGCGATGTATACAGATGGAACGCAAACGTGCGGTTCGCTGTGTCTGTCGAGTTTTAGTTCCGCTTCAACAGTGATTGGGCGATTTGGAGTACAAACATCATTTGATTTCAACGATGGAGTATCTACATACAAAGTTCCTTCAGGAGTTACTCAGATACAAGTCGATGCGCAAGGTGCCCAAGGGTACGGTATTTCGACATTTGCTGGTGGTAAAGGTGGACGAGTTCAAGCGTCGGTTCCTGTAACACCAGGTGAAACGCTCTTTGTCTATGTTGGTGGCGGTGGTGGAACGCTGTATCCATTTTCGTACAAGGATCCCACCGATGGTGGTCGAAACGGTGGTGCTGCCAGCACTGGTACGACTGGCGGTGGCGGTGGTGCAACCGACATTCGCCGAGGCCTCTCGGTAACGAATGCATTGTTGACAAGTAATGTCGCGACCCTCACTACATCGGTGGCTCACGGTTTCGCTATTGGCACCGTTGTCGTTGTCACGGGTCTCGGTGCAACATACGACGGCAGTTACACGGTGACAGCAGTAACAACGAACACTTTTAGTTATGCAAAAACGAATGCAAATGTTGCTACAGCCTCAGTAGATGGGGCCGTCTTGCATTTCAATCCTGCGCTCGGATTGTCGCGCCGAATTGTGGTTGCCGGTGGCGGTGGCGGAGCTACTAATTGGGCAACTGGTGGCAATGGCGGCGGACTCGTTGCTTCTGCTGGTGGGGCGTATGGCGGTACTGCGGGTGGAGTTGCTGGAACACAATCGTCGGGCAGTGCACTCGGCCTAGGCGGAATTGGACCAGTCCATGGTGGCGGCGGTGGCGGCGGTTATTGGGGCGGCAGCGGTGGTCCCACATATACAGGTGGCGGTGGTGGCTCCAGTTTCACCACTAGCAACGTTGTTTTCGTGCGACACACGCAGGGGTACCGCAGTGCAAATGGTGTGCTCACTATTACGACGGCCCAAAACTCCGCCATGGAGACACCATCAAATTTTGCAGTTCTGGGAAGTGACAGACAAAACAATGTTTCATGGACTGCTTCATCAAATATCGAAACAACGGGCTACCGCATAAAGTGGGGAACTTCGCCAGGTGCGTTGACAAACATCATTGACGTTGCGGGTGGTGGGTCTAGTGAATATCTCCATACAAATCTCACTATGGGAACGCGTTACTACTATTCGATTGCGGCGAAGTACAGCGACTTGAATAGCCCGTGCCAAACATTGTGCTTGTCTGACTTCTCTTCTGAGGTTTCTGAGATCACGCGATTCTCGGCCGCGAATACTTTTGGTTTCACTGAGACGATTCAGTCGTATCGCGTTCCGGTTGGCGTCACACAAATCCGTGTTGATGCACAAGGTGGTCAAGGTGGACAAAGCGGAACTGCGGTCGGCGGATTAGGTGGTCGCGTTCAAACAACTCTTGCGGTGACTCCAGGTGAAATTCTCTTTGCATTTGTTGGCGGCGGCGGTGGCGATAATCACCCTGCGAAGTATCAAGCACTTGTTACTGGTGGTTGGAATGGCGGCGGCACTGGCATCGGCGTTGGTGGCGGCGGTGGTGGAGCAACAGATCTTCGCCGTGGCACAACGGTGACCAATGCTGCGTTGACTTCAAGTGTTGCTGTGCTCACAACTTCTGCGCCGCATGGTCTAGTAGTTGGCAACACATTTGTAGTGGCTGGTATTGGTGCACCATATGACGGAACTTTTACTGCAACCGCAGTAACGACTAACACGGTGAGTTATGCGTTGATTAATGTCAACGTCGCTTCGGCCACTGTAAATGGCGCATTAATACGTAACGCCACCACTGTTGGTCTTTCAGATCGACTCTTCGTTGCTGGAGGCGGCGGTGGAACTGGACACGGTGCAGGTACTGGTGGTGCAGGCGGTGGTCTTGCTGCTGGAGAAGGTTCAAGCAACACTTGCTCGGGTGGCGTCACTGGTAACTGTTCTGGACTCGGCGCAACTCAGACTTTCGGAAATGCTGTAGGTATTGGTGGGGCTGGCGGCGGAACAAATGCTGGCGGCGGCGGCGGCGGTTATTTCGGTGGCTACGGGTCTGGCCAGAATCCACAGCAATGGCGAACGAACTCAGCGGGCTATTCAGGTGGCGGCGGTGGTTCAAGTTGGACTCAATCGTCAGCTCGTTTCGTCTCCCACACACAAGGGTTTAAATCCGGCAATGGTGCTCTCGTTATCTATGCGCCACAGACCGGATCACTTGATGCACCACGAAATTTTGAGGTCTACGGGTATCAAGCCTTCAACGTGTTGAACTGGACACCGTCTCCTGAATCAGCGGTGACGGGGTATCGCGTGGCATGGGGTACGTCACAGGGTGTTCTTTCCCAATTCATCAATATTCCCGGAAGATTGTCGCAAAGTTTCCTTCATCACGGAAATAATTTTGCCGTTAACAACAGGTCGATCACCACGAACGTGGCGACGTTGACTACTTCATCGAATCATGGAATCGCTGTTGGTGATGAATTTATAGTTCAGGGCGTCGGCACCCCTTTTGACGGCACCTATGTTGCCACTACGGGCACTACCGGAACGACACTCAGATACTCACTGATCAACGCCAATATTTCTGCGATTGCGGTTAGCCCAACCGGCAACGTGTCAAAAACTAAAGCGTTGACAATCAATACGACGTACTACTACGAAGTCACCGCGTTGTATGCCGACGCTTCACGAACCTGCAACACGTCGTGTGAATCTGCGTCATCTAGTCAACGATATGCAACTCCTATTTTCACTCGTGACGTCGCCTTCACTTCAAATAGCAACGTACAAACTTTTACGGTTCCTGACGGCGTCACATGGTTGCAAGTTGATGCGGTAGGCGCAAGCGGTGGCACCGGCGCGACTGGTCTTGGTGGTAAGGGTGGTCGGGTTCAAGGAGTCATTCCGGTCACACAAGGCGAGGTGTTGTATCTCTATGTTGGTGGCAAGGGCGGCGGCTCTCTCGTTGCTACACAAAATATTGGCGGCTGGAATGGTGGCGGTAACGGTAGTGGTGTCGGCGTTGGTGGCGGCGGTGGCGGTGCAACCGATATTCGACGCAACAAATTGGTCGTTACTAACAAAATTGTGCAGTCAAATCTTGCAACGTTGACAACTGCTGAAACTCACGGTTTTAGTATTGGCGACACTGTGATCGTGGCTGGTGTGGGTACAGAGTTCAATGGCACGTTTACTGTGTCTGCCATCAACGCTGCGAAT
>JAPKZY010000001.1 GCA_026393535.1 Actinomycetota bacterium
GGTTGCACACTTGTCCGATGATGAATTACTGAATCTTCCTCGCGGTGGTCACAACTACCGCAAATTGTTTGCTGCGTATCAAGCCGCAGTTGACAACCTTGGTTCTGGCAAACCAACAGTTATTTTGGCCAAGACCATAAAAGGCTGGACTCTCGGGCCACAAGTGGAAGGCCGCAACGCCACGCATCAAATTAAAAAACTGAATGCAGACCAATTACGGGCAATGCGTGATCGCTTGCATTTGCAAGAAGAGATTCCTGATTCAGCACTTGAAGGTGACGTACTTCCGTACTATCGCCCACCCGTCGACTCTGTTGAATACCAGTACATGATGGAACGTCGTCGTGCACTTGGTGGTTCATTGCCAAAGCGTGTTGTTCGCACAAAGACTCCACTCACACTTCCATCTGCAGAAGTCTTTACCGAGTTCACGCTCGGTTCTGGCGATCAAGCGGTGAGCTCCACCATGGCGTTCACCCGCATGTTGCGCAACCTTGCTCGTGATGATTCGTTTGGTAGTCGCGTCGTGCCAATCATCCCCGACGAAGCGCGTACCTTCGGCATGGACTCCATGTTTCGCGAGCTAAAGATCTACGCATCACAGGGACAAAAGTACGAACCAGTTGATCATGACTTGTTGTTGTCATATGCAGAGTCTGCACAGGGTCAAATTCTCGAAGAAGGAATCACCGAGGCCGGTGCATTGTCTAGTTGGATTGCCGCAGCTACTAGTTATGCCACTCGCGGCGTGCCGATGGTGCCGTTCTACACATTTTATTCAATGTTCGGTTTCCAACGCGTTGGTGACCTCATTTGGCAAGCAGCCGATGCTCGCGCCCGAGGATTCCTCATGGGTGCAACAGCTGGACGCACCACACTCATGGGTGAAGGTCTGCAACATCAAGACGGACACAGCTTGTTGTTAGCTACAGCAATTCCTGCATGCCAGGCATACGACCCTGCATTTGCATTTGAAGTAGCAGCAATCGTTCAGCACGGCATTACAAAGATGTATGGCGATGATCCGGCAGACATTTTCTATTACATCACTTTGTATAACGAAAACATTCCAATGCCAGCACAACCAAGTCATGTCTCAACCCAAGACATCGTTAATGGTTTGTACCAATGGTCACCAGCAACGTCAGGAACAGCACACGCATCCATACTTTTCTCTGGGTCAGCATTCGCTGCCGCTTCTGAAGCCGCCACCATTCTTCGCACCAAATACTCAATCGATGTTGACCTTTGGTCTGCCACGTCGTACAAGTCATTGCGTGATGACGCAATGGAAGTGGAGCGTTGGAACCGTCTTCACCCAATTGAGAAGAAACGGCGCTCACATGTCGAAACAATGCTTGGCGCAACAACAGCGCCCGTTGTTGCAGTCACTGATTTCCTACGCATTGTCTCTGAACAAGTAGCTACGTTCGTGCCGACTCGCCGATTCCTGTCGCTCGGAACGGACGGCATGGGCCGCAGCGACACACGTCAGGCGTTACGTGAGTTCTTTGAAACTAATGCCCCACACATCGTCATCGCAGTTCTCTCCAGCCTCATCGGATCACATGGCGTGACAAAAGAAGTCGTGGCCCAGGCGATCATTGACCTGAATATCAACCCAGACGCAGTACATTCTCTTACTCGCGACTAATTCAAAGGAACAAGCCCGTGGGCACCTTGTACATCACCGGAAATCCTGACTCTGATGCGTTTCTCAACGCCAACGGCACTGCATTGCTCATTGGCATGTTGCTCGATCAACAAGTTCCGATGGAGTGGGCCTTCAACGGGCCTTGGACATTAAAGCAACGACTCGGTCACCTTGATGCAAAGAAGATCGCAGCAATGGACCCCACTGAATTTCTTGCAATCTGTTTAACGAAGCCTGCAATACATCGCTTTCCCAAAGCCATGGCGCAACGGATTCAAGGTATGTGCGCAGTGCTCGCTGAGAAGTACAAAGGCAAAGGCGAGAACATGTGGGCCGATGTTGAAGATGGTCACGTCCTCTTTGAACGCCTACGTGAGTTGCCTGGCTTTGGCGCCGAGAAGGCACAGATTTTTGTTGCGCTTCTCGGAAAGCGTTTTGATTTCACACCGACTAATTGGAAAAAGGCTGCAGGAGTGTTTAGCGATTCAAATCCGCGAACCGTTGCTGACATCACCTCACCAGAAACATTGTTAACAGTTCGGGCATGGAAAAAGGCCGAGAAAGCTGCTGATCGCGACAAGCAATCACGGCCCCTGAAGTAGCCTCATTGCAATGACCGTGCTCATCACCGGCGGTGCCGGATACATCGGATCCATCACCACACGACTCATTCGTGCCTCTGGTCGTGGTGTCGTCGTGCTCGACACTCTTGAAAATGGTCACCGCAAGGCTGTTGGCGATGCCCCATTCGTACAAGGCGACATTGCAGATTCTGATCTCATTGCTCGAGTTGTTGCTGAACACGGCGTCGATGAAGTGGTTCACTTTGCTGCATACAAAGCCGTGGGCGAATCAATGTCTAACCCCGGCAAGTATTTCAACAACAACGTCACTGGATCTCAAAAGCTTTTCGAGGCATTGCACCAAGCAGGCGTAACGCGCGTTGTCTTTTCATCTACTGCAGCCGTATACGGCACTCCGCAGTCAGTCCCCGTTCGTGAGACCGATGCTCTCAGCTGCGAAAGCGTGTACGCCGAAACAAAGCTGATGATTGAAAAGACACTGGGCTGGTATTCGCAAACAACCGATATGCGCAATGTGTGCTTGCGCTACTTCAATGCAGCCGGCGCATCGGATGATTCAACTCTTGGTGAAGACTGGCGATTTTCACAAAACCTCATCCCACATGTCATGAAGGCCGTTCTGGGCTTTGCGCCTGCGCTCACTGTATTTGGCAATGACTTTCCTACCCCTGATGGCACAGGCGTACGCGATTACATTCACGTTGAAGACCTTGCTCGCGCACATGTTGCCGCACTTGATTACCTCGCAAAAGGTGGCCACAGCATCACATGCAATGTCGGTACTGGCCATGGCACAAGCGTGATGGACATCATTGCCACCACGGAACGCGTTACTGGCAAAAAAGTGCCCTACGAAATTGCTGGCCGTCGCGCAGGAGATCCCTCAGAGTGTTACGCAGATCCTCGTCGCATCAATGAGACATTCGGCTGGTCACCAACTCGCAGTCTCGACGACATCATTTCTTCTGCGTATGCATGGCATACATCGCACCCTCATGGGCACGATTCGTAATTTACGCTGACAGCGTGCGTTGGCGGTCAAGCCAACCGAGTAACACCGCAATGGCACGTGGGTCATGACGAAGTCGATGCCCTGCCCCTTCAATCACTCGCAACTCTGCGCTGCCATGCGCAGCAGCCAACATGCGTGAGTCTGCAACAGGAACACTTTCATCATCGTCACCGTGCATCACTAATAAAGGGCGAGGTGCAAAACGCTTTGCAGCGTCAACTGGGCGGAACCTGCGTAGTTCACGGCTCCATTCATCGAATGAGGCCGGAAAACCTGGTGTACGAATAGCGCCAATTTCACGGGCATGTTCAAAAAAGCGCCGAGGCTGGCTAGCCCAGTCGTCGAAATCCGCACGCGCGCTCAGCAAGGCGCACCCACGCACTCGCGGATCATCAGCGGCAACACATAACGCAAGTGCGCCACCAGTGTTAGCACCAACAAGCCACACGCCATCGGGTGATACTTCATCTTCTAAGTGATCAATGGCAGCTCGCAGGTCATCAACCCAACCCTGCATGGAGAAGTCCCCTTCGCTGGTGCCGCATCCGCGAAATGTAAATGTCAGCGCAGCCCATCCCAAGTCATTTGCCATGCGATCCATCAGTTGCGGAAACGTGACTCCTGATTGCCGAGCATCAAGAGAGCCATTCGGAAAACCGTGACACAAGATGACACCAGGCAACGATGACGCATAACCGGTCGGAGTTGCCAAGTACCGATTAAGTACTAACGACCCAGATTGAAAAGTTCCGTTGGTCGTCTCGGACATCTGAAGCGAACTTACGCGCGAGGCTTGCGAAGGCGACGTGTTGCGCCAACAGTTGCGAGCGTGTAACCACGGTTACGCGCTTCTGCCAACGTGTCTGGTCCAAAGCACAGACCTACACCTTCAGCAACGATTGTGTCGACGATGTCTTTTTCAGTCCACTCATCAAGGTCGTACACCAACTGAGTGCGCTTGTCTCCGAGGAATCGTGTGTGCTCAAACTTGACTGGTCTTTCCATAGACATAACGGTAGTACCCCGACCTCCTGTGGGAAGGAACGGCAGGCTAATCAGTTAATTATCAGGGGCAAGCAACACCCCGAGGACGGCTTCGAAGGAAACCTTGTCCCACTGAGCAAGGTCAACATGCCCAGGGTCCATCTCAGCAACGGCACGTCCGATGATTTGGCCATGTAACCAATACGCGGTTGCCATCGGATCTAGATCCGCACGTAGCCAACCCTTTTGCTGTGCATATAACGCTGCATCAGCAATTGTGGCAAGAAACTTCTTGTTGATGTCGTTAATAGCAATAGCCAAATCCGGATTCCGTTGCGCTGCACCAAGGACGCTTACGCGAATCGCGCGAGCATGATGTCGCTCTGGTCGATAGCTCCATTCCATGGACTTGCGAACCGCCCTCACATAATCCTCTTTCGAGTCAACGAGCACCATCATTGCTTCAACAGGAATTTCAGTTTTCAGACATTGCCAGTACCACTCGACGTATGCGGCATTCACCAGTTCTGTTCGGTTCGTAAAGTGGTGATAGATCGATGGCTCTTTAATGCCCAAACCTTCGGCGATTGCGCTCAAACGCACTGATGATTCTCCGCCAGTTTCCATCATGTCGATGGCCGCATTAAGGATTCGTGACCTGGTGCTTTCAGCAATCTCCATAGGTAAACGAGGTTACAGGCACCATGTCGAGGGAGCCGACTCGATGGGAACGTGCCAGTCAAATCCCTGTAAGTTTCACTTATGAGCAGCACCGAACAGCCAACATCCATCGAGTTCTTCTTCGACATCATGTGCCCTTACGCGTACCAGACATCCGTGTGGATTCGCGACGTGCAAGAGCAAGTCGGATTCGATATCTCCTGGCGCTTCTTCAGCCTCGAAGAAATCAACCGCGAAGAAGGCAAGAAGCACCCGTACGAACGTGACTTCGCATACGGCTGGACTCCACTTCGTGTTGCGGCATGGTTGCGCAGACAAAACAATGACTGGTGTGGCACGTTCTACAAGATCTGCGGCGAAGCACTGCATATCAATGGTCGCCGTTTTTATGATCGCGAAGTAGCACTTGAACTAATGGCAGAGGCCGGTCTACCTACTGAAGCGTGGGACCTTGCGCTTGCTGATCCAACCACTCACGACGACGTTCTCAACGATCATAAATATGCAACAGAACAACTTGCCGGTTTCGGAGTTCCCATCATCACCGTGCCAGGTGGTCGCGCAGTGTTTGGTCCGGTTGTTCTTCCTGCTCCTACTGCAGACAAAGCAAAAGAACTATGGGACATCACGCTTGCATACAGTCGCTTCCCTGGAATTTTCGAATTGAAGACTCCTAAGACTGATGAAGACATGAAGATGATTGGCACCATTTTCACTCCGTACCTCGAAGGGCGTCAATGGCGCTCAGTTCAAAACCCAGCCCGCTGATTACGTAAGGCAACACAATGATTCCAACAGACACAATCAACAAACTTGAAGAAACATGGAACTCCATTAGCGATTTCTGTTCACAGCTGACAGAAGCACAATGGAAAACTCCATCGCAATTGCCAGCATGGACCGTGCAAGACAACTTGTCGCACCTTGTCGGCACCGAAGCCGGTCTTGAAGGTCTTGAGAAGTCTTCTCATAAAGCAGCTGATGTTTCTCACACGAAGAATCCCATCGGTGAAGCCAACGAACACGACGTTGATTCACGTCGCTCAATGACAGGCGCTGCAGTACTCGCAGAGTGGAAAGCCCTAGTAGCTACCCGTATTCACACATTGCGTAATGCCGATGATGCCTATTTTGAAAAAGAATCATTCACTCCTACGGGCCCGGGAACACTTGCCGACTTCTTGCATATTCGCGTGTTGGATTCCTGGATTCACGAGCAAGACATGCGTCGCACTACCGGTAAGCCAGGTCATCAAGGTGGTCCGTCAGCAGAACACACCATTGATCGCCTCATCCGCACCATTCCCATCGTTGTTGGCAAGCGCGCACAAACACCAGAAGGCGGCACAGTTGTTGTTGCAATTACTGGTGCCGTGAAACGCACAGTGGCAACCACCGTCGTCGATGGAAGAGCTCAAGTATCAACAGAGGTTCCTCCATCCGTGCTTGTAACAATCACTATGGATTCAGATGTGTTCCTGCAACTAGCAACAGGACGTGCAACTCATACAGAACTTGGTTCTGGAATTGCTATCTCTGGCGATTCTGAACTTGGCACCCGCGTGGTGTCACAGTTCAACATGATGATCTAGACCTGGTCTGCCTTCGGGCCAACAGCTCCAATTGCGGCGAAATAGCCCATGTGAGCATCAGCCACATACACCACGTCAACGTCATCAAGAATGTCGACTCCTCGTTTGGTTGCTGCATCTAGCAAGTACGCAGTCAACGTGGTCTTATCAAGCACCACTGGTATTTCGATATCTTGCACGCGGTCAGTCACATCAAGTGGCATCAGTTCACGCTCGTTCATCCATGACAAGTGGGCCATCAACAACTGACGAACTTCTTCCATGGTGAGACGAGCCTGTGTTGACTGCGGCAACGTGCGAGCAACGAACTCTGCTGCTTCATCTATGTCGTAGATCACGCGTGGAGCAACCATGTCTAAACGTTGCGCTTCACGACCCACGACAACTGCCGCAATGGCGAATACTGCAAGTGCCGAAATAATGGCAAACAAAACAGTGGCTATTGACATGTCATCAGCCTACGAGAACGCCATCGCTAGAAACTCTCCATAACGAACCACTGATCGTCTGGGGCAACTGTCACAACGCGAGCCATAAATGCGCTGCCACCACTGCCCCATGAATATTCCATGTATTGCGGCAACCCTGGGCGGTGCATCAAGTTACGGCCCTGGAAACCGAATTCATAAGCAACCGATGGGCAGATGTAGGCAGTGGTACCAGCAAATGGTGCAGACAATGTCATGTGGGCATGCCCACTAACAACTGCCAACACATCATGATGTGCAACAACATCAGTGAGGCCGGCAATTGAAGCATCATCAAGGCGCACCGAATCCAACGCCTTCCCACCAGTTGCAAAACACGGATGGTGCATAGCTATCAACGTGGGAACACCGTCAGACAGTTCTGAATCCAACCACTCCAGTTGATCTGCATCAAGAGCGCCATCGCCACGGCCTAAGCGGGCAGAGTCCATGACAACCACTTTGCCTTCAGGAACCGCAAGTACGTAATCAAGTCGACCATTACGTGATGGCAATGAATACAACCGCAGCATCTTTTCTGATTCGTCATGATTACCTGCACACAAAGCAACTTCAATGTCAACAGAGGCGAGCACATCAGAGAAACCCCGATACTCATTGTCGGTGCCGGCTCGTGCCACACAGTCGCCCGTAATTAGCACTGCGTTACTGCGCTGTGATGCGTGCTGTAATGCTTTGGTCAGGTTCCCAACTGGGTCTGAGCCTTCAAAAAGTTCATCTCCCGGACCAGTGATATGCGGATCAGATATTTGAGCAATGACTGTGCGTGGCATACGCGCACAGTACCTCACACAGATTGATACAACATGTCCGAGAAATGAAAAGAACCCGGGCACTAGGCCCGGGTTCTTTTAAGTTTCAATCAGTGAATGATCAGATACCGATGCGTGTAGCAAGAAGCTCGCGGTGGTAGGTC
>JAPKZY010000111.1 GCA_026393535.1 Actinomycetota bacterium
TTGGACGCAACAAACTAGATGGTCTCACTGATCGTGCCAAGAAGATCGGTGCAAAAGGGCTCGTATGGATGAAGATTGGCGCAGATGGTGCTATCGATTCACCAGTAGCGAAATTCCTGAGCGACTCTGAAAAAAGGGCATTGGTTTCTGCAATGGGAGCAACAGAAGGTGACTTGCTGTTGCTGGTAGCCGACGAATGGGACACTACGTGCGAAGTTCTTGGTCAATTGCGCAATGACATCGGTCGACCACCTGTTCATCAAGGGCCGTATAAATATGTATGGGTCACTGAGTTCCCATTATTTATTGGTATTGATCCAGTCTCTGGCCGCCCGCGTCCCGGACACCACCCGTTTTGCCAACCTCATCCTGATGACATGTCTTTGTTTGAGACAGAGCCATTGAAGGTACGCGCACTTGCATATGACCTTGTTCTGAACGGTTGGGAATTGGGTTCAGGTTCTATTCGTATTCATGAGCCTGAAATGCAACGTCGTGTGTTTAACCAATTGGGAATCAGTGACGAAGAAGCAGACAAGCGATTCGGATTCTTTTTGCAACCCTTCAAGTACGGAGCGCCTCCACATGGCGGATTCGCTTTCGGTATTGATCGTCTAGCTGCAATTTTGGCTGGTGAAGAAAACATTCGTGAAGTTATTGCGTTTCCAAAGACACAGAGCGGCTCAGACCCAATGACGAATGCACCGACACCAGTTGACCCTGCACATCTTGCTGAATTGGGTCTTCGATTGTTGCCACCACCTGCTTCGTCGTAGTTGTGGATTCACCAGATCTATTCACTGCTTCGACAGAAGATCGAATCGCAGCGCGATCACCACTCGCAGCGCGCATGCGTCCCCGTTCACTCGATGATGTTGTAGGTCAGAGTCATTTAGTAGGGCCAACAGGTCCACTGCGTCGATTGATTGAAAGTGATCGTTTGTCGTCGATCATTGTGTGGGGTCCTCCAGGAACCGGGAAGACCACATTGGCTGAACTTGTGGCGTCGACAACTCAACGTGGTTTTGAGCGTCTAAGTGCGGTAACTGCTGGCGTGAAAGATATTCGTGAAGTCATAGAGACTGCACGACGGAGGCTCACCCTTGATGATCGCGGAACCGTAGTTTTCGTCGACGAGATTCATCGGTTCTCTACGGTGCAGCAAGATGCTCTGTTGCACGCTGTAGAAAGTGGTCTCATCACTCTTGTAGGTGCAACAACTGAGAATCCAGCATTCTCTGTTAATCCCTCACTTCGTAGTCGCTCGTCTGTATTTGCTCTGAAGCCGGTCGACGCAGAAGCGATTATGGAGTTGCTTCATCGCGCAGTTGTGATCGAAGGAATTCCTGCAGATGAAGATGCACTTGAGCTGATTTCTCGACGTGTCACAGGAGATGCTCGACAAGCGTTAACGGCATTCGAAGTGTGCTGTGCGCTTGCTACAAATGGTCGCATCGATATTGCGGCCGCTACGACAGCGCTCGATACAAGCGTGTCGCGTATGGGGCGAGATGACCATTACGACGTGATCTCTGCGTTCATTAAATCAATGCGCGCGAGCGATGTGAATGTTGCGCTCCATTGGCTTGCCAGGATGTTCGAAGCAGGGGAGGATCCTCGTTTTATCGCCCGTCGAATGATGATTTTTGCTAGTGAAGACATTGGAATGGCTGATAACAACGCGCTTGTCGTTGCGACAACTGCAGCCCAGGTTCTCGAGAGAGTGGGACTGCCAGAGGCTCAACTGAATCTCGCACATGCAGTGATTTATTTGGCACGCGCTCCGAAGAGTCGTGCAGTGACGGATGCACTATCACGTGCCCTGTCAGATGTTCGCGAAGGCCATACGGGACAAGCTCCACCGACCACTGTGCAGCCCCCGTCGTATCTTCCGTTGGGATTAGGTGAATTGCGGTACTACGGTGAAGACCATGAGGATCACCTGTAACACTGTCGCTGTAGTGCTGTCATGATGCGCCGTATGTTTTGGTTTGTGTCTGGGGCTGTAGCCGGAGCAAGCATTGTGGTCTGGGTCAAAAGAACCATCGTGTCCGTGTCAGAGAAATTGACACCTTCCAACATCGCTGATGCCATTGCTGCTGGTCTTCGGCGCAGTGCCATGGCTCTATCTGATGGCGTGATGTCCTTGATTGATGCATATCGCAATAGGGAAGCGTCGAGCCAGGCGTCAACGTCGTCGTCAAGGTCTAGTTCGTCCAATGCTCCGACTCGTCGCCATAACCCACCCCGCCAGAGAACCAGCCATCGCTAAGATGGTGCCTTCATGGCATCGTCGACAAACTCCAGTATCCCGCGCACAGCTGATGCGCTTCGTGGAGCGTTCTCTGGCTACTTCGCCGACAAGGGACACACCGTTGTCCCATCTGCGAGCCTGATTCCGCACGACCCCACCTTGTTGTTCACGGTGGCAGGCATGGTGCCGTTCAAGCCATATTTCATGGGTGACGAAGTCGCGCCCTACAACAGAGCAGTAACCGTTCAAAAGTGCGTGCGTGCCGGCGGTAAACACAATGACCTCGACGAAGTTGGGCGTACGAAGCGTCACCTTGTCTTTTTCGAGATGCTTGGCAATTTTAGTTTCGGTGACTATTTCAAATCTGATGCAATTCCCTGGTCATGGGAATTGGTGACAGAGGTTTTCGGCTTCGACGGCGATCGCTTGTGGATCACTGTGCACGAATCAGATGATGAAGCCGAAGCAATGTGGCATGAACAAGTCGGTGTTCCAATGAATCGCATTCAACGTCTTGGCGATAAAGATAATTTCTGGCAAGCAGGGGACACGGGACCGTGCGGACCATGTTCTGAAATTCATATTGACCGCGGAGCAGCATTCGGACCTGATGGCGGTCCTGCAAACGACCCAACTGGCGACCGGTTTATGGAGTTCTGGAACCTTGTGTTCATGCAGTACAACCAGGCTCCTGATGGCTCTCGCTCGCCACTGCCAAAGCCCAGTATCGATACCGGAGCCGGTTTAGAGCGAATTCTCGCGCTTGTACAAGGTGTTGACTCGGTATGGGAAACAGATGTGTTGTTCCCCATTATTGAACAAGCACAGTCCACAACTGGCGCGCACTATAAAATCGGCGACTACGAAGACCGTAATAGTTTCAGTTTGCGAGTCTTGGCAGAACACGCACGTTCGGCAGCGATGCTTATTAACGATGGTGTATTTCCAAGTAATGAAAACCGCGGCTATGTACTACGGCGCATAATTCGTCGTGCAGTTCGCCATGCATATTTGCTCGGCACCGAAAAGCTTGTGATGCCTTCATTGGCCAATACGGCAATCGATGTCATGGCTAATGCATATCCCGATGTGGCAAAGAACAAAGATTTCGTTTTGGGTGTTCTAACAAAGGAAGAAGAACGCTTCCGTCATACCTTGAAGACTGGTTTGTCGATCCTTGAAGATGATCTTTCGGGAGGAAACAAAAAGCTGTCGGGAACCTCTGCGTTCTTGTTGCACGACACATATGGCTTCCCATTGGAACTCACGCAAGAAATTGCCAGTGAACGGGGTGTCGAAGTCGACATCGCTGGCTTTCAGTCAGAGATGAACGAACAAAAGACTCGTGCCAAGAGCGCACGTAAGTCTGGTCGTTCTGATGCGGACCGGGTAGAGGCATATCGCGAGGTTATGGAAACTCATGGAGTGACTGAGTTCGTTGGTCATGTTCATGATTCGTCCGAATCAACTGTTCTTGCTGTAATTGATGGTGATGACTCGTGTGTCGAAGTATTCCTCGACCACACACCGTTTTACGCTGAGAGTGGTGGTCAAGTCGGCGATATCGGCACCATCAATTGTGACAGTTTCGAATTGTCAGTCATTGATACAAACTTCGCACTGCCTGGACTGCGTCGACACGTATGTCGAGTCGTGTCAGGTGAGCCCACCGAAGGTGTAGCGGTCACAGCTCGTATTGACGTCGACGCGCGCACGGCTACCCGCCGTAACCACACCGGCACTCATGTATTGCATTGGGCACTTCGAACAGTCTTGGGAGAACACGTCAAGCAGGCTGGTTCGCTTGTATCTCCTGATCGATTGCGCTTCGACTTCAGTCACTATGACGCGGTGACCGCAGAAGAAATTATGAAGATTGAGACCTTGGCAAACGCCCAGGTCTTGAATAATTCGACTGTTACGGCCACTGAATCTTCAAAGGAAGAAGCGCTGGCCGCAGGAGCCATTGCGTTCTTCGGCGATAAATATGGTGATGTCGTACGTGTCTTGAATGCTGGAGCATCGACTGAATTGTGTGGTGGAACGCACGTCGCAGCCACTGGCGACATCGGGTTCATCAAAATTATTGGCGAGTCATCAATTGGTTCGAACTTGCGTCGTATTGAGGCTGTTACTGGCGCAAACGCCGTTTCATACATGCAGCGTAATGACGCCATTTTGAATGAAATTTCTCAGGCAGTAGGCGTGCGTCCCGATGAAGCTGCGGCCGGTGTATCACGCAGACTTGATGAACTGAAAGCTGCTCACGACGAGATCAAAGTCCTGCGTGGGAAGTTGTCCGTCGGACGTGCAGTGGAGTTAGCAGCTACAGCAGTTGATGGTCTTGTCGTTGCACGTGTTGATGGGCTTACCGCTGGTGATGTGCGAGACCTCGCAGTTGCTATTCGCCAACAGCCAGGCATTGTTGCCGTCATCGTTGGTGCTGTCACCGATACGGGTGGCGTATCTCTCGTTGCAGCCACCACATCAGCTGTGCCAGGTAACGCGTCCGAACTCATTAAAGAAGCAGCCCAAGCAGTAGGTGGAGGCGGCGGTGGCAAAGGCGACATCGCAACAGCTGGTGGAAAGAATCCGGCAGCACTCGATGAAGCGTTACAACTTGCACGGGACAAGACCCGAGCCGCTATCGGTTCGATTGCATAATTCGTGAGAGTGCTTGGCATTGATCTCGGTTCAAAGCGAATCGGCATTGCAACATCTGATCGCAGTGGCACTATTGCGACGCCGTACACCGTGTTGTTGCGATGTGGTTCCATGGGGGGCGATCACCGCAATATCGCAAAGATGGTTGTTGAAGAAGAAGCAGAAGCAGTCATCGTGGGACTTCCATTGAATATGGATGGATCAGAAGGAAAAGCTGCACAAGCTGCCCGAGTCGAAGCTGCGCGCATGGCTACGGTTGTTGGGGTACCTGTTCATGTTCATGATGAACGCTTGACAACGGTGGAAGCAGATCGAGTGTTGATGGAACAAAAGATGAACGCTCAAGCGCGTCGTCGCGTTGTTGACAAAGTTGCAGCAGCGGTCATGTTGCAATCATGGTTAGACACCCAAGCCCACCAGGCCAAGTCATGACAGGTGACCCACTTCTTCCCAACAATTGGCACGACGACCCGTGGGATCGAGTCTCAGCAGTGTCAGATGACTCCCTTGAATCCATACCGCCAGAATTGCGGCAACTGCGAGGAGTGACTCGCACGGTAGCCATTGTGGTAGCAGCTTCGCTGTTGTTGCTTGGGTGTATTGGGTGGTGGACTGCTCGAGTACTGAATCCATCTGGGGCGCCAGGTGTTGCTGTGAATTTCACGGTGAATGACGGTGACACGATTTCGTCTGTTGCTTCTCGATTAGAAAACGCTGGAATCATAAGTAATGCCACCATCTTTCGTTGGTACGTCTCTACTAAGGGATCGGTTGCCCTCACTCCTGGCTATTACGCGTTGAAGCCGAAAGATAACGCTGGATCCATAATCGAAGCATTGTCAACCCCGCCAGCTCAGACTTTCATCTCTGTCACGTTTCCTGAAGGAATGACCGTGGCTCAAATGGCGCAGAGGCTTTCCGAAAAGATGACTTTCATGAAGCCAGAAGATTTCGCGGCGGCTGCAAACAGTCCTGATATAGCGTCGAAATTACGACCAAAATCGGAGACATCTCTAGAAGGTTTATTGTTTCCGGACACGTATCAAATTTCTGGTGATGACACAGAGTCTCGTGTGGTTGCTCGCTTGGCGTCAATGATGGAACGTGTCTCTCGACAAGTTGATCTGACAGCTGGCGCGAAGGCTCGAGGGTTTCGTCCATATGAAATTTTAATTATTGCTTCCTTGATCGAACGCGAAGCCAAAGTTGCCACTGATCGTTCAAAGATTGCTCAAGTCATCTACAACCGATTATCGAAAAAGATGAAGCTTGAAATCGATGCGTCTGTAAAATATGGGCAAGACCCCGCAATGACATGGACCGATATGAAGGCCACAGATACTCCCTACAACACGTATTTGCATGCAGGTTTGCCCCCGACGCCGATTGCAAACCCTGGTAAAGCATCTATTCAGGCTGCTCTCGCACCATTCGGAACGCCTCACTCAACTGACGTCGCGTGTATTGGGCTTGCGGTTGGTGTGAAATGTGAATATTTGTACTACGTACTTGCCGATGCTGCGGGTGGTCATGTTTTTGCAACAACCTATGAACAACACCTACTCAACGTTGAGAAGGCAAAGGTTGCAGGGTTACTACCATGAGCACGATTGCAGCAGTGATCGGCTCTCCGATCTCTCATTCACTGTCGCCTGCGATACATAACGCAGCGTTCGCGGCTGCGCAACGAAGCGGTGAGTATGTCGCTGTGGAATGCGGCAACAGCGAAGTCGAGACGACAATGGAGAACCTTCAATCGGCAGGTCTTGTCGGCCTATCTGTCACGATGCCTCTCAAAGAAGGGGTCATTGACTATCTCGATTTTGTATCTCCTGACGCCGACTTCTTAAATGCAGTGAATTGCATATCGTTCGGTCCAAATGGATCAATTGGTCACAACACCGATGGTGATGGATGTTGTGACGCTTTAGTTGATCAGGGTGCAGCTCAGCTACGTGGCGCAACAGTGGTGCTTCTAGGTGCTGGCGGTACCGCGCGGTCTATCGCACTTGCGCTGGTTCGACGTGGGGCACATGTCGTTGTTGTGAACCGAACGCAATCTCATGCAATGGATCTTGTGGCTTCCTTTGCCGGTTTTGGAGATGAAGTGTCGATTTCCGTGGGAGACCAGAGCACCATTGCGTCTGCTTCAATACTGATCAATGCAACGTCTGTCGGAATGAACAGTTCTGAGATGCCTGTTGACCCGTCTGTCCTTCATCAACAACTAATAGTTCTTGATGCGGTGTATTCGCCATTAGAGACCTCGTTGCTCGCAGCCGCACGCTTGGCCGGCGCCACTGTGGTGGATGGGCTATGGATGCTGATTCATCAGGCTCGACACCAGCAAAAACTCTGGTTTGGCGAATTCTCCGACGCATCAGCGATGCGATTAGCTGCAGAGCGGGAACTTTCCGCTCGTCGCAAGTAGTCTGAAAACCGTGCTTAGGTACCTCACAGCCGGCGAATCTCATGGTCGCGCCCTCACAGTTATTGTCGAGGGTCTTCCTGCGGGCCTTCCCATTTTGGCAGAACATATCGAATCTGAGTTGGCCCGTCGTCGCCTTGGTTATGGCAGAGGCCCTCGCCAGAGATTTGAAGAAGACCGCGTCACATTGGTTGGCGGAGTTCGTCACGGCCGCACGCTTGGTTCGCCCATCTCAATCGAAATCCAAAACTCAGAATGGTTCCGCAGCGATAAGTGGCATGCAGAAATGTCACCAGAGCCTGGCGCAACTGAATTCCCATTGACTCAACCACGTCCTGGTCATGCAGATCTCGTCGGAATGCAAAAGTATGGCTTTACCGATGCTCGCGATGTTCTCGAACGCGCGAGTGCACGTGAAACTGCAGCACGCGTAGCTGCTGGTGCATTGGCAAAGCAGTTGTTATCCCATCTTGGTGTCGGAGTTCTCAGTCATGTTGTCCGTATGGGAGACGCAGCAGCCCCATCAATCACATTGCCCACTATGGCTGATTTGGCTGCAATTGATGCGTCGGAAGTGCGTTGTTTTTCGAAGTCTGGTGAAGACGCAATGATCGCTGCGATCAAGGCAGCCGCTCGCGAAGGTGATTCTCTCGGAGGAATTGTCGAAGTTGTTGCCCACGGAGTCCCCATCGGTTTAGGTAGTCATGTTCATTGGGATCGCAAGATTGATGCTCTGTTGGCACAAGCAATTATGAGTATCCAAGCGGTCAAGGGTGTCGAGATTGGTGACGGATGGGAAATTGCCGGATTGCGTGGCAGTCAAGCCCATGACCCCATCTCGTGGGACGCAACCAATCTTCGATATGTGCGTGACAGTCATCGTTCAGGCGGCACCGAAGGTGGCATCACAACAGGCGAACCACTTATCGTGCGTGCAGCAATGAAGCCACTCTCTACCTTAAATAAGCCAACGTTGAAGACCGTTGACACGGTAACGAAGGAAGAAACAGTCAGTTTCAAAGAACGTACAGATGTCACAGCTGTCCCTGCGTTAGGCGTAATTGCTGAAACAATGGTTGCTTTAGTGCTTGCCGCAGAGGCGCAACGTAAGTTCGGCGGAGACTCACTTTCCGAATTCGTTCGCAACGCAACGTCATTTCGAGCAACACTAGAGTCGTGACCCGTTCTGAACCCTGCATTGTCCTCGTCGGACTTATGGGGACGGGAAAGACAACGGTGGCGCGATTGCTAGCTGAACATCGGCATGTTGAACTTCTTGACACGGACAAATTGATTGAGTCTCGTGACGGTCGATCAATTCGTGAGATTTTTGCTGAGTCAGGAGAAGCTACCTTTCGTGAACTTGAATCAGAAGTATTGCGTGAGTGCCTGGCACGGCCAGGAAGCCCAGTCATTGCCGGTGCCGGTGGTGTCGTTGTGCGTGAGCAGAACAGAGCGATGCTTGATCATGCGCGAGATGCAGGCTCAGCAGTAGTCGTATGGCTGCATGCTCGGCCAGAAGTTCTTGCAGAACGCACCGCTAAGGGTGTTCATCGACCGTTGTTAGATAATGACCGAATGGGAACGTTGACTCAGATGTCTGAAGATCGCGGCCCGCTCTATGCTTCGGTTGCAGACATTGTGATTGATGTTTCGGACCGCAGCATTGAATCAGTTGTTGATTTACTGGTGGCCGCACTAGATGAACAAGAAGAATTTGTAGGAAATGATCATGAGTGATGTTGTAGAAGAGATCGTCAATCTGGGGGATCGTTCATACTCCGTAGTTGTTGGACACGGAGTGTTGTCTCATGCCAAGAGCATGATTCCGGCCACCGCACGGCGAGTTGCCATAGTGACTCAAGAGGGAATACCAGCAAAGTACATTCCCACTTTCGGAGACCTCACTGTCTCGGCTCATGTCATCGGAGAAGGGGAGAGCCATAAGACCCTCACCACCATTGAACGCTTGTGTCGTGAATTTTCTCAAGCGGGTCTCACTCGCGGTGATGTGATTGTCGCGGTAGGGGGCGGAATGGTCACTGATGTCGCTGGTTTCGCAGCAGCGTCGTATCACCGTGGAATACCAGTTGTGCATGTCGCTACGTCGTTACTGGCCATGATTGATGCTGCCGTTGGCGGTAAGACAGGAGTCAATATCGCTGAAGGTAAAAACCTTGTAGGCGCATATTGGCAACCGCACGGAGTTGTGTGTGAAATGGATGCGCTTGACACCTTGCCAGAACGCGAGACGCGGTGTGGTCTAGGCGAAATGGCGAAGTACCACTTCATTGTTCGTGAGGACTTGAGCTCATTGTCCATGGTTGACCGAATCGCTCGCTGTGTTCGTATCAAGGCTGACATCGTGTCGGCCGACGAACGTGAAGGCGGTATTCGCGCGCTATTGAATTATGGTCACACGCTGGCTCATGCGTTGGAAATTGCAACTGATTTTTCTATCGCGCACGGCGAAGCTGTGGCGATCGGTGTGTTGTATGCAGCTCACCTTGCGCACCGTATGGGTCGGATTGATTCCGCTCGTGTTGATCAGCATTACGAAGTTGTGCATGGTGTGTACGGGCTACGTCATGCACTACCGAACGGGATAACGCCGGACCAGCTCATCATCGATATGGGTCGTGATAAGAAGGCAATCGATTCGATCACTTTTGTTCTTGACTCTGCAACTGGTCTCGAAGTGGTGTCCGGAATTTCTGACATAAAAATTCGCGAAGCTCTTACAGATTTGATAACGCGGCTGGGGTAGCCATGTATCGCACCGAACGGCTGGTGATGCGCGAATGGCACGAGTCAGATGTCGAACCGTTTGCGCAGATGTGTGGCGACGAACAGGTCATGAGATATTTTCCTTCGGTTATGTCACGTGAAGAGTGTGAGGTATTCGTCGAACGAGAGATGCGACGTGGCTCTGAAGGTTTCTGTCGATGGGTTGTAGAGGTCGACGGCTCATTTGCTGGTTTCACTGGACTGGCCCAGGCAACTTATGTCGGGACTTTTACGCCGTGTGTTGAGGTGGGTTGGCGACTTGCACCATGGGCATGGGGTAAGGGTTATGCATCTGAGGCGGCGAAGGAATCATTGCGAATCGGATTTGAAGAACACCAGATCTCAGAGATTTTTTCTTTTACGACCCGTACGAATGCGCCGAGCGAGGCTGTGATGAAGCGAGTAGGGATGAATCGCCGAGAGGAGCTGGATTTCGATCATCCGAACACCCCAGGATGGTGGGGCCAGTCTCACATCGTTTATTCCATCGATCAGGAGACCTGGGCAGAGTACGGTGGCTGATATGTCTTTGACGTCCATCCTTCTCCTACATGGTCCAAACCTGAATCTTCTTGGTACTCGTGAGCCAGAGGTGTACGGACACGCCACATTGGCAGACCATGTTGCAACGGTCGTTGCTACTGCCTCTGGGCACGGCATTTCGGTCGAACATGTTCAGACAAATACTGAAGGTGAAATGGTGAATGCGATTCATGCGGCCCAAGGAGCCTCAGACGCCATCGTTATTAACGCTGGCGCTTTTACGCATTACTCATGGGCCGTGCATGATGCACTGAAGTCATATCCCGGCAACGTCGTAGAAGTGCATTTGTCTAATCCCGGCGCGCGTGAACAGTTTCGACATGTCAGCGTCTTGTCTCCTGTCGTGAACGGAACAATTTCCGGGTTTGGCGGACTGGGGTACGCGCTTGCTGTTGAGGCATTGGTCGAATTAGCTGCGCAGTAATGGACGTGTCTCGACGCCTGTCTCGTTTGAGTGCGAGTAGTGGAGCCGACTTTGTACTGGTTCTTCGATTAGAAGACATTCGTTGGTTGACGGGCTTTACAGGTGGCACTGCACAATTGGTTGTACAGCGTTCCACGCATGATGCATGGTTGCTGGTCGACGGTCGGTACTTTGAACGCGCTGTAGCTGAAACCACGGCATCCCATGCATTGGTGCATATAGAACGTGTGATTGCAGACGTCACGACAGAAGAGATGGTCGGACGCATTGTTGGTGCGTCGGCGCTTGCTGTAGACCCATCGCATCTGACGGCTCAGCACATGACAACACTGCAAAACATCTGCACAGTGCATTCTGAAAAAACTCAATTAGATGACCTGCGCCGAGTGAAAGATGTTGCAGAGATTGCACTTATTGCACGAGCCGCAACCATTGCTGATATTGCATTGGCAACTTTGCTTGCAGACGGGTTGTTGGGTAGATCAGAGAAACAAATCCGCAATCAACTTGATCATCTGATGAGAGAGGGCGGAGCAGATGATGTGGCGTTTGAAACGATTGTCGCTACGGGACCAAATGGCGCACGCCCTCACCATGAACCATCCGACGCAATTGTGGAAGGCGGCCACGGAGTAGTGATTGATTTCGGTGCAATGGTGGATGGTTATAAGAGCGATATGACCCGAACGATTCGAGTCGGAGATGTTTCGGGCGAATATCAACGGATGTTTGAATTAGTGCTCGAAGCTGAAACAGCCGGGATTGCTTCAGTAAAAGCAGGTGTCATTGGTGCAGCGGTTGATGCTGCTGCGCGGGCAGTATTTATACGCGAAGGCGTCGACCATGAATATGTTCACGGCACGGGGCACGGAATCGGGCTGTATATCCATGAACAACCCATCCTTTCCCCGCGATGTACAGCAGTTCTTGGGGTCAATGAGGTGGTGACAGTCGAGCCTGGGCTCTATCGTGGTGGGGTAGGCGGCGTTCGAATCGAAGATTTGGTCGTTGTCGCCGGCGATTCGTGCCGAATTCTTACGCAGACCCCCAAGGACCTCACATGCCCGCGATCACCACGAACGATCTGAAAAACGGAATCACACTCGAACTCGACAACGGACTCTTTACCGTTGTTGAATTCCAACACGTCAAGCCTGGGAAAGGTGGCGCATTCGTGCGCACCAAATTGCGCAACTTGAAGAATGGCAATGTGTTCGACAAGACCTTCAACGCAGGCATCCGTGTCGAGCAGGCAATCCTTGACAAGCGCGATATGCAGTTCTTGTACAAAGATGGCGAAGACTTCGTGTTTATGGACACTGATTCATATGACCAGATGACAGTTACACCTGCTGCTCTCGGAGATGCAGCGGATTATCTTGTGGAACAAGCAATGGCAATTATCGCGTATCACAACGGTGAAATCATCACAGTTGAAATTCCAGCATCTGCCGAATTGCTCATCGCTGACACTGAGCCCGGCATGCAAGGCGATCGTGTATCAGGCGCTCGCAAACCAGCCACTCTCGAAACCGGGAAAGTCATTCAGGTTCCATTGTTTGTCAATGTGGGCGACAAAGTAAAGGTTGACACTCGCACCGGCGATTACGTCACACGCGTCTAATGGCCCGTGATCCGGAATCATTCCGCGCCAGTGACGAAAGAACGGATGCTCGCGAGCAGGCAGTCATTTTCTTATATGAGTCAGAACAACGCTCGATGTCGCCACTCGAGTTGCTGGCTGACAGGGGAGTCGCATCTGCTGACTTAACTGGTGAATTACTAAACGGCATTGAGGCGCACCGGGTTGCCATCGATGAAGCAATCGTCACCCATGCAAAAGGCTGGGCACTCGACCGGATGCCTGCTCTTGACCGAGCCATCCTTCGGCTCGCCATATATGAACTGACTTCTCGGCCAGATGTACCCATCGCTGTGGTGATTGATGAAGCAGTCGAATTAGCGAAACGATTCTCAACCGATGACTCCGGACGGTTCGTTAATGGCGTTTTAGCGGCGGTTGCAAAGACAGCACGTCCCGTTCTGTAAATATAGATACATGAGTTCCGAGGTCGAAGGCGTTGAGGCTCTCACGCTTCGTGATCGGTTAACACAAACTTCATTGTGGACATGGACTGTTGTCCTGTTATGTGCGTGTTCTGCGGTTGCGACAACGCGCTTGCAATGGGATATTCACCGCGGTCTCGGAACCTCGTCATTTGATGTGGGGTTATATGACCAAGGCGTCTGGTTGTTGTCCCGGTTTCATGCTCCATTTGTAACTTTGATGGGTCGCAATCTGTTTGGCGATCATGCATCACTCATCTTGATATTCGTGGCTCCCTTGTATTGGATTTGGCCTGGCACAGAGACCCTTTTGGCGTTGCAGTCTGTTGTTGTAGCGGCAGGAGCACTTCCGATTTATTTCTTCGCCCGTCGACATCTGAATAGTGCAGCAATCGGTTGCGCATTCGCAGTTGTGTGGCTCGTGAACCCTGCGGTCAATGGGACGATTTTTGAGAACTACCACCCAGATTCTTTTTTAGGCCTCTTTGTGCCGATCGCCATAGTTGCCGCACTGACCAAACGGTGGCGCTGGTATTGGGTAGCAGTCGTTCTGTCGCTCTTAGTGAAAGAGGACGTTGTCTTAGTCATTGTTCCACTCGGAGCGATGGTGGCAATGCGCGGCGAAACACGCCGTGGAATTCTTACAATCGGCGTTGCTATTTCTGCTGCTTTGTTGGGCATGTTTGTTCTGATGAAGAATCTCATTGGAGTACCCACACGCAATGGTTGGCGAATTCCATTTGGTGGTTTTTTCGGTTTCATCAAAGAAAGTTTTACTAACCCCACAAATGTGTACCAGTACTTAACGTCAGAAGGTCGACTGATGTACTGGTGGAAGATGTTTGCACCGTTTGCGTTGCTGAGTCTCCTTGCTCCCGAAGTCGCAATGATCAGCGTTCTGGTGCTTGTCGGCAACACAGTGAGCAATTTTTGGTATCAGTTCCATATTGAGTACCACTATTCACTTGTCGCAGTTCCAGCATTACTCATCGCGGTCATCGTGGGACTTGGACGTGTCGGAGTCGGTATGCGCCGCGTTCTCGTTGCGGTTGTCGTGGCCTCATCATTGTGGAGTGCATCGGTGTGGTCATACGTGCCATTTCGGTTGGATAAATACCCGCATTGGGGGGCGGAGCATCCGGTTGCTCTCGCTGCCGACGAGATGTATGCACTGATTCCATCGAATGCAAAGATCTCGGTGTTGCACTCCACCGCTCCGCATCTGGCGCACCGAAAAGAGATCTATCAATTTCCGAATCCATTCCGCATCGTGATGTACGGACCCGATACGTCGAAGGAAGGCCAACGTAGCCCCTTGGCTGACGGTATTGAATTTGTGCTTCTGCCTCGCAACCTTGATGGCGAAAATCTCAAGGACTGGAATGCCGTTTCGGTCGGTTTCTATGAATACAAGGCAAATAGTTACTGGCAACTGTTTGCCCGAAAGACCCCCTAGCGCTCCGTCCTTTTGTCGTGCTACAGTAGGAACGACCGTAAAACGGGTCCTGTGAGGCTCGAACGGAAGGACAATATGGCTCGATCTTTCATGCACGCACGCCCCTCGCGAGGGGCGTTTTTCATGCCCGTCCTTCCAGAGGTACTTGCGCAATGAGTTCAACCTCGACAGCGTCATCCGAGATCCTCGGCGTTACTGATGTTGACAAGGCGTTGAAGCGCATCGCTCACGAGATCGTTGAACGAAATTCTGATTTATCTGATGTGGTCATCGTCGGTATGCAGACAGGCGGAACATGGATCGCGAGCCGGCTCCATAACAACATCGCTCAGATTTCCCCTGCGATATCCGTCCCTCTCGGAGCAGTTGATATCTCTATGTATCGAGATGACTTCAGTCTTCGCCCCCTAGTCCTTTCTGCGCCCACTGATATCCCTGTTGATCTGACTGGCCGTACGGTCGTACTAGTCGACGACGTCTTGTTTACAGGGCGCACGGTACGCGCGGCGTTGGAAGCACTGAATGACCATGGGCGTCCACGTGCTGTGCAACTGGCAGTCATGGTTGATCGAGGACATCGAGAATTGCCTATTCGTCCTGACTATGTGGGAAAGAACATCCCAACGCACTTTTCTGACGAAGTCAGTGTCGGGCCAGACGGAGTCACTGTCGTTACTGCATCAGGGGAATCGTCATGAAGCATCTCTTGTCGACCCGCGATCTCACTACTGACGACATTGTCTCCATCTTGGCGATGGCTGACCACATGGCAGAAATCAATTCGCGCGCAGTGCCCAAGGTTCCTGCGTTGCGGGGTCGAACGGTAGCTAGTGTGTTCTTCGAAGACTCCACACGAACACGTCTGAGTTTTGAAACAGCAGCAACGCGACTGTCAGCAGAAGTCATGACCTTCACGGCCAGTTCCTCAAGCGTCAATAAGGGTGAAAGTTTGCGCGACACCATAGAGACATTGTCTGCGATGGGCGTAGATGCGTTTGTGGTTCGCCATAAGTCAAGTGGCGCCCCTCACCAAATCACGAAATGGACTGATGCCGCGGTGATCAATGCCGGCGATGGCTGGCACCAGCACCCCACGCAAGCTCTGTTAGACGCCTACACAATCACTCGTAACTTCAATGAATTGAATTCGATGCAGGGACGAACTGTCGCGATTGTCGGTGACATCAAACATTCACGAGTTGCTCGTAGTGATATCGATGTTTTCACGCGGCTGGGCGCGAAGGTTGTCTTAGTGGCTCCCGCAGCTTTCTTGCCAACTTCGCTTGACGGGTGGGGAGTAACTACGGCTGATTCCCTGGACGACGTTATAGGTCTGGTCGATGTGGTGTACATGCTCCGCATTCAACGTGAACGAATGGATGCAGCTCAAATGCCGAGCCTTCGCGAATACAGCACGCTGTTTGCGCTGACGCCAGAGCGTGCCGCACGAATGCAAAGCCATGCCTTGCTTCTTCATCCTGGCCCCATCAATCGTGGTGTCGAGATGATTGTTGACCCATCCTTGGTGCCTGGCTCACGCATATTGCAACAAGTGACGAATGGAATTTCAGTCCGTATGGCTGTGCTCTTCAGCCTTCTTGGCGGCGATGCCACGACCACATTGCAGAACGGAGCCGAGACATGAGCAGCAAAAATCAGTCAATAGTGATTCGTGGCGCAACAGTAGTGAATCCTGAAGTCATGTTTGTGGCTGATGTTCGCATCGCTGATGGTGTCATTGAAGCTGTCGGCGACGCACTCACCGGAGACATAGTTCTTGATGCGACTGGATGCTACGTATCTTCTGGCTTCGTTGACCTTCATACGCATCTACGCGAACCGGGCAAGGAGGAAGCTGAGACTATTGAATCGGGCAGTCGCGCTGCTGTTCTCGGAGGTTTTACAGCTGTAGTGGCAATGCCAAACACTGATCCGGCTCAAGACAACGTGGCAACAGTTCAGTTCGTTCGTGATCGTGGGCGTGCAGTCGGTCTATGTGAAGTGATTCCCTCAGGCTGCATCACAGTTGGTCGCCTTGGTGCACAGTTAGTACCTTTTGAACAGCTGGCTAAAGAAGGCGTCACGTTGTTTACTGACGACGGTACCGGAGTACAAGACGCTCTAGTAATGCAACGCGCGCTGATGGTGGCAAAGCGATTGAATCTGACTATCTCTCAACATTGTGAAGTTGCAAGTATGACTGTGGGTGCAGTGATGCACGACGGTGCATGTTGCTCCACTATGGGCGTCCCTGGCTGGCCATCAGCGGCCGAAGAAGAAATGGTACGACGCGACATTCAGCTTGTACGCATTACGGGGGCACGGGAGCACTTTATGCATCTGTCTACAAAGGGAAGTGTTGAATTGGTCCGCGCTGCAAAGGCAGAGGGTCTTCCAGTGACAGCCGAAGTTACTCCTCATCACATATCGCTTACCGATGAACTGCTCTCTAGTTTTGATCCGATTTTCAAAGTGAATCCTCCGCTACGAACAATGGCCGATATTACAGCGTTACGCGATGGTCTTGCAGATGGAACCATCGATGCAATTGCGACAGACCATGCACCTCATGCCGGTCATACAAAAGAGCAGACACTTGATACGGCACCGCCAGGAATGTTGGGACTTGAAACAGCACTCGGTGTTGTCAACACCGCCGTCACTTTGTCGCCTCAGAAGATTGCTGCATTGATGTCATGGAATCCAGCAGTGATCGCAAATATCTCAGACCATCAAGGTCGACCTATCGCGGTAGGAGAACCTGCACATATTGCGGTTTGGGACACCACAACTGTGTGGTCCGTTTCTCGCGATGAGCTGGCAAGTCGCAGTACAAATACGCCGTATCACGGCATGGAACTTCGTGGCCGCGTGCGGCACACGATCTACAACGGCCAACTGGTCGTGCAGGAAGGGAAGGCACTCGCGTGAGTACCGACATTACAAACATTGCACTCGTGCTTGAAGATGGCTCCGTCTTTGAAGGAGAAGCAGTGGGGTACATCCCAGAGAATGGCATTGCCGCAGGAGAGGTTGTCTTCCATACGGCTCTGACCGGATATCAGGAAGTGTTCACTGATCCGTCCTACGCGGGCCAGATTATTACGTTCACCACCTCGCACATTGGCAACTATGGCGTCACATCTATTGACTCTGAATCGCGCGGAACATTTGCTCGTGGCGTCATCATGCGCGACATGGCTCGACGTCATAGTAATTGGCGAAGCGAATCAAGTCTTGATGCAATGTTGAAAGCACAGAAGCTTCCTGGCGTTGCCGGACTTGACACTCGTCGCCTCACGCGTCTGTTGCGTGACTCGGGTTCATTGCGAGGAGCATTTGGAACTGCAGATCAAGCACAGTTGCTTGCAGCTGCGAAAAATGAAAAAGGAACATCAGGTATTGATTTGGTGTCAGAAGTGACAACGCCAAAGGCCTACACCGTCGGTGATGGCAAATTCAATGTGATCGCATATGACTTCGGTATCAAGACAACAATACTTCGTCATCTCTCTGAAATAGCAACCGTGACGGTAGTGCCTGCCAGCATGACTGCAGAAGAGGTCTTGTCACTTTCGCCATCGGGGGTTTTCTTGTCGAACGGGCCTGGTGACCCTGAAATGGTCATGGGCGCCACAGATGCGATTCGTTCGATTGTCGAAGCAGGTGTTCCGACTTTCGGAATTTGTCTCGGGCACCAGTTGTTGTCTCGCGCGTTCGGCGGACACACGTTCAAGTTGCCTTTTGGACACCACGGCGCCAATCATCCCGTCCGCCACATCGCAACCGGATCAGTTGAGATCACTAGCCAGAATCACAACTTCTGCGTCGACCCTGATTCGTTGTCGGGAGTTGCAGACATTACGCATATCAATCTCAATGACCACACCAACGAAGGAATGCGCTTGCGCGACCATCGCGCGTTCAGTGTGCAGTATCACCCTGAAGCGGGGCCGGGTCCACACGACAGTCACTATCTATTCGGACAATTCGCAGAACTCATGGAGAAAAAATAATGCCTCGCCGCAACGATCTACACACAATTCTTATTATTGGATCAGGCCCAATTGTCATTGGTCAAGCATGTGAGTTTGACTATTCAGGTACTCAGGCATGTCGAGTATTGAAGGAAGAGGGTTACAGAGTAATTCTTGCTAACTCGAACCCTGCGACCATCATGACGGACCCAGACTTTGCCGATCGCACATATATCGAACCGTTGACACCAGAAATTTTGGCTCGCATCATTGAACGCGAAAAACCAGATGCTGTACTGCCAACGCTCGGCGGACAAACAGGTCTGAACTTGGCGATGGCACTCTTTGAAAAGGGCCTAGTTGGTGTTCCGGGCACTCCCGAACTGATTGGGGCAAATGCTGAAGCAATTGCTACTGCTGAAGACCGTGACAAGTTCAAACAAGCAATGATCGAGATTGGCCTTAGTGTTCCTCATAGCGGCATCGCCCACAACATGGATGAAGCAACAGAAGTCTTGAAGGAAATCGGTCTTCCCGTCATTATTCGTCCCGCGTACATCCTTGGTGGGCGTGGAACCGGAATTGCAAACACGATGGAAGAGTTCCTGAAGCTTGCATCGATCGGACTTGATGCAAGCCCAATTAGGGAGATCCTTGTAGAGACCTCAATTGTCGGTTGGAAGGAATACGAGCTTGAAGTTATGCGCGATCACGCAGATAACTGCGTCATCATTTGCAGCATCGAAAACTTCGACCCCATGGGTGTTCATACGGGCGATTCAATCACTGTTGCTCCTGCCCAAACTTTGTCTGATGTGGAATATCAGAAGATGCGTGATGCAGCGTTTGCATGCATTCGACGCGTCGGAGTGGAAACAGGCGGTTCAAACGTTCAGTTCGCACTGAATCCTGCAAATGGTGATCTTGTAGTCATTGAAATGAATCCACGCGTGTCGCGATCTTCGGCATTGGCCTCTAAAGCAACTGGATTTCCCATTGCAAAGATCGCTGCCAAACTTGCGGTTGGGTACACGCTTGATGAAATTTCAAATGACATCACGAAGATGACACCAGCAAGTTTTGAACCAACCATCGACTATGTGGTTACAAAGATCCCACGTTGGGCCTTTGAAAAACTCCCTGGCACATCAGGAGTACTTGGCACACAGATGCAGAGCGTCGGTGAAGTGATGTCTATTGGGCGTACATTTCCTGAAAGTCTGCAGAAAGGCCTTCGGTCACTTGAACAGGGCAGGCACGGTCTCAACTGTGACAGCGGAGAATCGTTATACGACGGTCTGAGCGATGTGGATCTGCTGAAGAAGGCGTCTATTGCCACCCCCGAGAGAATCTTCCAAGTTGGTGAAGCTCTGCACAGAGGCATGAGCGTTGATCAAGTACATGATGCAACAAAGATAGACGTGTGGTTCCTTGACCAGATGCAGATCATTATTGATGAGCGTCATTCGTTGGAAGGGAAGTCCCTGACCCAGTTGAGTCGACATGAATTGCGCCGTGCGAAGCGCCTCGGATTTTCCGATGGTCAACTTGCGTATGTTCTTAAGGAAGATGAAATGACAGTTCGTTCATATCGTGAATCATTGGGAATTATCCCCACCTACAAGACCGTCGATACATGTAGTGCAGAGTTTGATGCACAGACGCCGTATCACTACTCAACCTATGAGGATGAAAACGAAGTACGTCCGTCAAGTAAGCCGCGGGTAATCATTCTCGGTTCTGGACCCAACCGTATTGGTCAAGGAATCGAATTCGATTACTGCTGTGTTCATGCAAGTTTCGCATTACGTGCTGCTGGATATGAGACCGTCATGATTAACTGCAACCCAGAAACTGTTTCAACTGACTACGACACTTCTGATCGTCTCTACTTCGAGCCTTTGACTCGTGAAGATGTTTTGAATGTCATCGCCGCCGAGACGCTTGCGTCTGGTGGCGTGGCTCCAAAGGTAATCGTTGGTCTTGGTGGGCAAACACCTTTGAAATTGTCAGGTCTCATTGACCCTGCATTAATTGCTGGAACATCGCCGCATTCAATCGACCTTGCAGAAGACCGTGAGAAGTGGAATCAGTTGTGCGATTCTCTGTCGATTCCGCAGCCTCCGGGTGGCACCGCAGTCACGTTTGGAGAAGCAAGCGTTATCGCTCAACGTGTTGGTTATCCGGTATTGGTCCGCCCTAGCTATGTACTTGGTGGGCGCGCAATGCAGATTGTGCACGATCCGCAGGCATTGGAAAGCGCGATGGACCAAATGGCACGCGATGGAAGCCTCGGTAAAGAGGGAGGCCTCTCTGCTGAACGTCCTGTCCTCATCGATCACTTCTTGGAAGATGCAACAGAAGTGGACGTAGATGCAATTCGTGACCATACGGGTGAGGTTCTCATTGGTGGAGTCATGGAACACGTGGAAGAGGCAGGAGTTCACTCTGGTGACTCGGCATGCGCCATTCCGCCACAGACACTTCCGGCTTGGGTTGTTGAAGTCATCAGTGCATATACAACGTCCATTGCAAACTCATTAGATGTACGAGGACTTATCAATGTTCAGTTCGCTGTACTCGGAACCACGGTCTTTGTTATCGAAGCAAATCCGCGAGCATCTCGAACGGTTCCATTCGTTGCGAAGGCCACAGGCGTGCCATTAGCCAAAGTGGCAAGTCGCGTCATGTTGGGTGCAACGCTTGCCGAACTGCGAGTTGAAGGTTTGCTAGTGCCACCGGTAACAGGCGGTCATGTCTCGGTGAAGGAAGCAGTGTTGCCCTTTAATCGGTTCCCTGATGTTGATACAGCTTTGGGGCCAGAAATGCGTTCGACGGGTGAAGTAATGGGAATCGATAGAACTTTTGGTCGTGCGTTCGTTAAATCACAAACTGCAGCAGGAACTGTTCTGCCAACTTCTGGCACCGTGTTCTTGTCGTTTAATGATGGTGACAAGCCAGCGGGAATTGTCGTCGCTAAACGATTGCGAGATCTAGGTCTTGGAATCGCAGCAACAACAGGCACTGCGAACTACTTGGCTAAATTTGGTGTACCAGTTGATCGAATTGTTGGCAAGTTGTCAGAGATTGAAGGGTCCTCTCTGGAGAACGCGGCCGCATTAGTGGCAAGTGGCGAGATTAGCTTCGTGGTGAATACCCCTCATGGGCGAGGGTCGCGCCAAGATGGCGAAGCGATTCGCAAAGCAGCAAATGCAAATGGCGTATCGTCAGTAACAACTGTTGAAGCTGCGTTAGCGGCGGTCAATGGTTTATGGGAGCAACGCTCAAGCGAGGTCGAAGTGAGATCACTGCAGGAATATCACGGCAGAGCATGACAATGCAGCGCGGTGCGCGTTATCTCGAGTCCCTTGGTGGTGTGAATGTGGGGGGAGTCCTTCTCTCTAATCCATTCATGACTGCATCGGGTACAAGTGGTCACGATGTCGAGCTCTCTGGCTACATGCCGCTACGTCGTCTCGGTGCAGTGGTTGTGAAGAGTTTGTTCCATGAGCCATGGCCTGGTAACCCGTCACCGCGTGTGCATGTTGCCGCTAGCGGCATGATGAATGCAGTGGGGTTGCAAGGTCCTGGTGTTGTTTCGTGGATTCATGAGTCGCTGCCGAAACTTGAATCAGAAGGCGCAGTAGTTATTGCAAGTATTTGGGGTCGCACCGTTCACGAGTATGTGTTAGCAGCGGAACAATTAGTGGCTGCCGGAAATCGGATTAGTGCAATTGAAGTGAACTTGTCGTGTCCCAATCTTGAGGGCCGCAGCGGAATCATTGCCCACGACGTGTCGCTCGCTGGTCAAATTATTTCAGCGGTGTGTGCTCGATCACAGGTTCCTGTGTGGGCCAAATTGAGCGCCAATACGGACCGCATTGTTGAAGTTGCTACAACAGTGTCTGATGCTGGAGCTTCTGCTGTCACCGTGATGAACACAATGCTCGGCATGCAGATTGATGTACGCACGTCACGTCGAAGCCTTGGTAATGGTGGTGGCGGTTTATCTGGTCCAGCTATTCGTCCCATTGCTGTACGAGCTGTTCATGATATTCGTGTGGCACTGCCAGGCATTGCCATTGTCGGAGTTGGTGGAATTGCGTCAGGTGATGATGCGATCGAAATGATGATGGCTGGGGCCAACGCAGTGCAGGTCGGGACGGCTTCATTTGCTCGACCAGACGCAACGTGGCGAATTGCTTGTTCGGCTGCCTCTCGTGCGCATGCGCTCGGCGCGTCCTCCTGGTCGACCATTGTCGATGCTGTACACCAAGTCTGATTCTTCATAAGGGAGCCACAAACGGATTCGCGGAACTATCATTGGGTTATGGAAAGCACGAACACGGATATGGAAGTAGTTGCGCAGTTGCGTACAGCTCGTGTCGCTGCAGTGCTGGAATCGTCGAAAGGCAATCTGGCGTCTGTTCTGGAAGCGTCGCACACCTCCTTCGAAGCGCAGGTGTATGTTGTGAAACTGCTTGATGTGTCGCCACGTCTTGGCAAAGTGGCCGGTCGTCGGCTGATGGCTGAACTTGGCATTGCGCCTTTGTCGCGAGTTCATGAACTCACTGAATCCCAGTGTCGAGCACTAATCGAAGCGGTAGAGAATCCGCGATGACGGAGCCGATCATTGTCATTGTCTCTGGCCCAGGTGGAGCCGGTAAGGGAACAATTGTTGAAGCATTGATTCAGCGTGATTCAACATTGTGGTTGAGTAGGTCATGGACCACTCGCGTGCAACGCGAAGGTGAATCAGATGATGCGTATGTTTTTGTGCAGAGGGTTGATTTTGAACAGCACATTGCTGACAACGGTTTTCTTGAATGGACAGAGTTCTTAGGAAATTTGTATGGCTCGCCACGGCCATCTGTTGATTCAGGGTTCGACATAGTTCTTGAGATCGAACTGCACGGAGCGCAGCAAGTCAAGATCAGTCACCCAGAAGCAATTCTCGTTTTTGTTCGTCCGCCATCTCGTGAAGAACAACAACGCCGCTTACAAGGCCGTGGCGACACGGACCATCACGTCGTCGAGCGCCTGCGTAAAGCTGAAGATGAAGAGCGTGAGGGGGCCGTGCTGGCTGATGTCGTGGTTATAAACGATGATTTTGAGCGCGCAGTCGCAGAGATTCAAGGGATTATCGGTGCGGCACGGGCCGAACGCCGATAACCTTTAGGCGACTTCGGAGGTCCACCATGTCCCGTCAGAACGACTCCATGATTCATCCAAACATTGAAGGTTTGCTTGATCGCGTTGACTCTAAATTCAGCCTTGTCACGCTTGCTTCATATCGTGCGCGCCAGATCAACTCGTACTTCAACCAATTGGGTGAAGGTCTTGGTCACATGGTCCCACCACAGGTGTCATCTGTTGCTCGTAAGCCTCTCTCTATTGCATTCGAAGAAATCGCCGCTGACAAAATTGTTAAAGTTGAGCGTTTGCCATATGACGAGATGGAAGCTGAAGCAGCTGCCGCCTTTGGTGAAGTCGAAGGCGACGTAGTCGCTGACGCTGTCGAATCTGACGCTGAATAGTTTTTCGGGATCATCCCGCTCTACACCCACCCAAAAGTCGTGATGAAGTCTCTACACGGTCGCTCCATCGTTCTTGGAATCTCAGGCGGCATCGCTGCGTATAAGGCAGTGGAGCTGTGTCGACAATTAGTTGATGCTGGTGCACATGTTGCGCCCATCATGACCGAAGATGCTCATCGATTCATTGGTCCTGTCACGGTGTCAGCACTTGCATCTGAACCAGTGCACACAAGTTTGTGGGACGACGCGTCTCCTATTCCTCACACACGACTAGGTCAGAATGCCGATGTCATTGTCGTTGCTCCAGCCACAGCGCGAGTCATCGCTGCATATGCCATGGGTCTATCGCATGATCTTCTCAGTGCCACGCTGATTGCTACTCGGGCGCCCGTTGTGCTGTGTCCAGCGATGCATACCGAGATGTGGGAACACCCAGCGGTAGTCGACAACATCGCTTTGTTGCGTTCTCGCGGCGTCATCATTGTTGAACCGCAATCTGGACGCTTAGCGGGTGGGGACATCGGCACGGGTCGACTTGCAGATACGGCGTCCATCGTTGACGCAGTGACAACTGTGCTGAACGGTCCCGAAAAAGATTTGTTCGGCACATCAGTTCTGGTGACGGCGGGTGGAACTCGTGAACCAATCGATGCAGTGAGAGTCATTGCTAACCGCTCGAGCGGGAAACAGGGTTACGCAATCGCAGAACAAGCTCATAAGCGTGGGGCAATTGTCACCATCGTCAGCACCGTTGATCGTGAGACTCTTCCTGGAATAACTGTTGTGGCCGTTGAAACTGCGCTGCAGATGTTGGACGCTGTGAATTGTCATGCGCCGTCGAGTGATGTTGTCATCATGACTGCTGCCGTTGCTGATTTCCGTCCTGTTCAAGCTGTTGCCGGAAAGATCAAGAAAGATGAGGGCATTCCTCAGATTCTTCTTGAACCAACAGTGGATATTTTGGGATTTCTCGGATCTCATAAACCTGCTGGACAGACCCTTGTTGGGTTTGCCGCTGAGACCAGCAACCTTGTGGATAACGCTCGAGGCAAGTTAATTCGTAAGAATTTGGACCTGATTGTGGCTAATGATGTGTCCGCCGATCAGGTTGGATTTGGACATGACACGAACGAAGTCACCATTTTGCTTGCTTCGGGGGATTCTCTGGAAGTGCCACTTGCCGACAAACACACCATCGCGACCGCTGTATTAGATAGCGTGTCACGGGTGCGGACGGCTCATCGTCCGCAATGATGAAGGAGTCGCCTTGAGAAATTTCACTTTTACGTCTGAGAGCGTGACCGAGGGTCACCCGGACAAGATGGCAGACCAGGTTTCTGACTCGGTACTTGATGCGTTGTTGGCCATTGATCCGAACAGCCGCGTGGCATGTGAAACATTGTTGACCACTGGTCTGTGCGTCGTGTCTGGTGAAATCACGACAGACGCTTATGTCGACATTCCAGCTATCGCTCGTGCTGCAATCAAGCGCATCGGTTACGACGATGCTGCATACGGTTTCGATGGCAACACTTGTGGTGTTGTGGTGGCACTCGACGCGCAGAGTCCAGATATCGCACAAGGTGTCGATATCAGTGAAGAACAGCGCAGTGGTAAAAGCGGTGAAGACATCATCAATGGTCAGGGTGCTGGCGACCAGGGAATGATGTTCGGCTATGCCTGCAACGACACTCCTGACCTCATGCCCCTTCCTATTTGGTTGGCACATCGACTTGCTGAGCGTCTCACTGAAGTTCGCAAGAGCGGACTTATTCCGTACCTGCGTCCGGACGGAAAGACTCAAGTCACGTTTGAGTACGTTGACGGTCGCCCAGTGAAATTGTCAACAGTTCTTATTTCTACACAACACCGAGATGGCGTGAGTCGTGAAACAGAAATCCGTCCAGACTTGATTGAGCAAGTAATCATGCCAATCATTCCTGCTGCATTTGCCGACGATAATCCTTCGATCTACATCAACCCAACTGGCAAGTTCGTTCTCGGTGGACCACATGCAGACACAGGTCTTACTGGCCGCAAAATCATTGTTGATACATATGGTGGTATGGGTCGCCATGGTGGAGGAGCATTCTCCGGTAAAGATCCTTCAAAGGTTGACCGCTCCGCTGCATATGCGGCTCGTTGGGTTGCAAAGCATGTAGTTGCAAGCGGTGCTGCAGAGAAGTGTGAAGTGCAAGTCGCATACGCCATTGGCATGTCGCAGCCCATCAGCATCTTGGTTGAAACTTTCGGGACGAATACCGTGAGCGAGGAATCAATTGAAAAAGCTGTTCGTGACGTCTTCGACCTGCGCCCAGGCGCAATCGTGCGCGACCTTGATTTGAAGCGTCCTATCTACGCAAAGACCGCTGCATACGGTCACTTCGGTCGACCAGAACCAGAATTCACTTGGGAAACCTTGTCACGTCTGTCTGATTTCAAGGCCGCTGTCAAACTCTGAGCAATCAGTCGCCACTCGTTGCGTCGGTAGTTCCGGACGTATCGGGTATCGACAAGGTCTTTGATTACCTCATACCTACTGATCTCGAGAGTCGAGCAGTCATTGGTGCGCGTATTCGCATCATGCTTAACGGTCGTCGTGTCGGTGGATGGATAACACACGTCTCTCGTTACGGCGAAGGTGACTCGTCGGCAGTACCTCTTGATCGGCTTATGCCGATTGTGTCTGTGTCGGGGTTGGGAGTTGAGCCTGACCTAATTCCTCTCACAAAATGGATCTCAGAGCGTTGGTGGGGATCGTGGCGCTCTGTTCTGTCGAGCGCCTCGGCGCCACGAATGCGCGAACGAATAGTTCATTCTCGACGGACTCGTTCACAAGACAGCGGCACTGACTCAGTGTCAGTAGCTGCGTTTGAAATGTTTCAAGCAGGTGGTGGATTGCTTGTTATTCCGCCCGCATCGTCATCGCTCGCGGTGGTGTTGCGATTGGCTTGTATCGGCCCAGTCCTCGTTATTTGTCCTTCGCAAAAGATGGCTTCGATGGGTGCAGCATTTCTTCGTCGAAAAGGTCTGAGTACGGCGTTAGTTCCTGACGAATGGGACAGTGCGCGTGGAGGAGTAGATGTAGTCATCGGAACGCGTTCTGGAGTTTTTGCGCCATGCCCAGATGTGGCTGCTGTTGTCGTCATTGATGAGCACGACGAATTGTTGAAAGAAGAACGTTCACCTGCATGGGATGCGACTGCAGTTGCAAGCGAGCGCGCGCGTTTGGCTGGTGTTCCATTCATCTGTACATCTGCGGTGCCTTCGGCACAATCGCTTCACGTGCTCAGTGGCCACGTGAAGCACGTTGA
>JAPKZY010000103.1 GCA_026393535.1 Actinomycetota bacterium
GTGTTGCAGAGCGATGCGGCGTTCACGGCAAATGAATGATCAACACCTGTAGCCAAAATTATTTCACTGTTGCTCCACGTTGACACTGCTGTTGCCATTTCGTCTGGAGTTGTGAACTGGTCATGTTCAGCAGCAATAATAATTTTTGGTCGTGGCGAATTTGCAGCAGAGGGAAGTGATGACATCATTTGCGCGGGTGGGGCCACTGCAATCCACCCGGCGATCCATGGATTGCTGACATTGAGCCCGACTACTGAGCCAAAAGAGTATCCGGTCATGATGATCGGAACTTCCGGTGCGATGAGGTCAGACAGTTCACATGCGGCGGCTAGATCAAGTCGTTCAGAGTCACCGTCATCATGAAATCCACCGGAGTTATTTACTCCACGAAAATCAACTGCAATGGAATGGCAATCATGAGCTAGTGCCACTTCTTGCATGGCTCGGACGACATGATTGAAACGGTCACCGCCGTATAGGGGGTGGGGGTGGCCAATAATCACAACTGCACGCACGAGGTCGGCATCAGTGCGCACTAAATCGGCTTCAACATTGACGCCATCAATGGTTTCTAGGTAAATAGTTTCCACTCCCACGGGGCAAGACGGTACCGTACTTACAGTGAGCAACAACGACCAGACTTCAAACAATTCACGGGGGCGCGTCATTCTTGCCACCGCCGATCAATTGTCTGGTGTGTCGTACAATGCCGACGGTCTGATACCAGTGATTGCACAGTGTGTAGATACGGGCGACATCTTGATGATGGCTTGGATGAACGCAGAATCTCTCCGTATGACTTTTGCAGAAGGGCGCATGGTGTATTTCAGCCGCAGCCGCAATGAGTTGTGGCGCAAAGGTGACACCAGTGGGGATCGACAGTTTGTGCGCGAGGCATATTTCGACTGCGACGGCGACACATTGCTCTTCAAAGTTGACCAAGAAGGACGCGGTGCGTGCCATACGGGCGAGCGGTCGTGTTTCTACCGTGCGTTTGGCGAAGACGAATGACCGGTACTGCCATCACGCCGTCGCGTGCTGAATTTATAGAACTGGCGAAGCTGCACACAGTTGTCCCTGTCTGGACTCAAATTCTCGCTGACCTCGAAACTCCAGTTGCGGCATTCATCAAATTGGTTGGCGATGGTGACGGCTTCCTGCTCGAATCAGTTGAACATGGTGAGCGGTGGAGCAGGTATTCCTTTGTCGGGCGTAACCCACGCGGAACATTGACACTGCGCAATGGTGTACTTACTGTCTCTGGTGACGTGCCCGCAAGTGTTCCGTTAGATCAAGGCATGTTGGCTGCAATGGAAGAACTGTTGCGCATCTATCGTGCGCCACTCTTTCCAGATCTTCCACCGTTGCAAGGCGGTCTCATGGGGCACCTCGGGTATGACGTTGTTCGAGAGATTGAAGATCTGCCGAATGTGCCGCGCGATGATAGGGACTTGCCAGATGCTTCCATCAGCATCATTGGTTCGCTTGCTGCATTCGACCATTGGCGCCAACGCGTCTACATGCTGGAAAGTGTTCCTGTTGCCGGATTGACCGATGCACAAATCGGCGTGGCGTACGATGCCGCTGTTGCGCGCGTGCATGAAGCTGTCGCTGATCTTGCCCGCCCGCTTGCATATGTAGCAGTAGAGCCACCAGTAGCTGGTGAGAACTTGCCAACGACACGTTCGTCTATGCCTGATGGTCAATATCGCTCTGCAGTTGATGTGGCAAAGGAATACATTCGTGCCGGCGATATTTTCCAGGTTGTCTTGTCACAACGCTTCGACATCGACCTCACTGCTGACCCGTTCGATGTGTATCGAGTACTTCGTCAGGTGAACCCCAGCCCGTACATGTATTTCTTGCGTCAACCCGATCTCACCATTGTCGGTGGGTCTCCTGAACCTCTTGTACAGCTAGTAAATGGTCGAGTTGTGTCTCGTCCGATTGCTGGAACACGTAAGCGAGGAATTGATGATGAGCACGACAAGCGACTTGCCGGTGAATTGCGTGAAAATCCCAAAGAAGTAGCAGAGCACATCATGTTGGTCGACCTTGCTCGTAACGATGTTGGTCGAGTCTCAACTTTTGGTTCCGTACAAATGGATGAACTCATGACACTTGAGCGCTACAGCCATGTGATGCACCTCACATCTCAAGTGTCGGGTGACTTGAAACCTGGCCTTGGCCCGATTGATGTGTTGCGTGCAACATTGCCTGCCGGCACTGTGAGTGGAGCACCAAAAGTGCGCGCAATGGAAATTATCGATGAATTGGAACCAGTAAAGCGCGGACCATATGCAGGTGTTGTCGGTTACGTCGATTTCTCTGGAAATCTCGACACCGCAATTGCGATTCGCACGATGTTTGTAGGTCCGAAATTTGCAAGTTTGCAGGCCGGTGCCGGAATCGTCGCAGATAGCGACCCTGCAGATGAAGATTTGGAATATGAAAACAAGGCGCGTGCCTTGCTCGCTACCATTCCGGCCGCCGAACGAATGACACAACGTCGCAGAGAAGCAGGAACAACAGCATGACAAACATTGTCTGGGCCGATATTGCCCGTGAGGTCATTGTTGTGCAAGGTGATGACGCGCAAACGTTCTTACATTCGCAGCTGGCTAATGACATTGCATCATTAGATGTCGGCACAAGCATCCATAGTTTGCTGCTTGAACCAACCGGTCATGTATCGGCGCTCGTGCGGGTAATTCGCCACGAAGACACCGTGTTTACTCTTGATGTTGATGCAGGGTTCGCTGATGCGGTAATCGTACGGTTACAGCGGTTCGTCTTGCGCGCGAAAGTCACCATGCGTCGTAGTGATTGGGTGGTCAGAGCATTTCGTGGTCCTGATGCAGTGAGAGAAATTGGCGTTGGGCCTGGACGCGCAATTCCGTATTGGGATTCCGCTGATGAAATCGACGTTGTGGGTGATGTATCGCTGGCGCCGACACTGGGTGAAGTGTCAGAGCCGGAACGTATTGACTACTTGCGTGCAGACGCTCGTTGGCCAAAACTTGGTGTAGATGTTCTTGTTGGCGATATCCCTGGCACTACGGGAATTCTTTCAGTCGCTGTAAGTTTTACGAAGGGCTGTTATCCGGGTCAAGAACTTGTCGAACGAATGGACTCTCGCGGGACCACAGCACCAGTAGTCGTGCGTGCATTGCCGCGAGAAGGTCTCGGAGTTGGTGCTCGCGTGATGGAAAATGATCAATCGGTCGGCACGGTCACATCTATTGGGGCACACATTGCGCTAGCGCGCATCGCGCGAACATCAACGGTTGGTGAACCACTCGTCTGACATGTCGCTTCGCCCACGTAGTTGATCAAAGTCGGTGACGTGGTTGAACAGAATCTGAAAACGTCCCGAATCGAATTGTGACTGTTCGGAAATGTGTAGCCATTGCATAGCTAATGAATGGTCTCCCAGTTTCATTGCACTGCGAGCGGCCATAAAGGCATTGGTGTCGGCGGGACATAGACGATATGCCTCAGTTGCGAACCGCAAAGCCTTCGTTGCCTCCCCGGTAGCAAGAAGACTGGCTGCAATCATTGCGTCGAATTCGGGGTCGCCCTCAGGTGTGAGAGCAGGATTCGATAGGAACTTCTTTTGGCGTTGTGGTGCTGCAAGATTTTGGTATTGCATGAACAACATAAACACGAAAAGTGGAGCTAATTCTGTGTTGCTTGTAACAATGCAGAGTCCAAACAACAGCGCAGTCACAGCTGTGCTTGCTTTCAAAACAATGTTATTCCCACGGCCAGGCATGAAACGTTCGACAATGCTCGCAACGAATGCACCACCGTCAAGTGGAAGAAGAGGCACTAAATTAAGTGCACCCAAGGCAATACCGGCCCACCAGATGGAAATAGTTGCATCACTGATGGAGATTTCAGCTCGACTAAATGGGTTAGTGCTGTTTAGTAGCAACACTGCTATTGCAGAAGTGATTTGCAACGTTGGTCCAGCAAGAGCAATGCCCGCCTTTTGGCTCCAGGTCAATGGTGTTCTTGGCTCGTAGGCGGCGTAGGCAACCATGAAATCAAGTGAGATGGATGCGGTGCAGCCAGACATGCGAGCTGCCACAGCGTGACCCAATTCGTGAATCAATGTGAAGATGCCGACCGCGCCAGCCATCCAGAGTCCCAAGGGGTACGGATAGAGGAAAACCAAAAAGGCAAGAAACACGGCAAAACCTGGCTTGACGGTTGTCGGGAAGCCAAACACATTGAACACATTGCGCATGGCATGGCGTTTCGGGCTTCTCATGTCGCAAGTGTATTAAGGATAGAGGCAAAGCCCAATCCGCCTAGACTTTCGAAGTGTCATACGTTTATGCCTTCGATCACAAACACCGTCGTCCGCCCATGGAGTACAAAGATCTCCTTGGTGGAAAGGGCGCCAATTTAGCTGAAATGATGAGCGTGTTGAACTTGCCTGTTCCGCATGGTTTTACTATTAGTACTGATGCATGTCGCGATTACATGCATGGTGGATGGCCAAAGAGCCTTACGGATGAAATGACGAAGCATGTCGCGGCGTTGGAAAAAAAGATGGGTCGCAAGTTGGGCGACTCCAAAGACCCGTTGCTCGTTTCAGTTCGCTCAGGTGCAAAGTTCTCAATGCCCGGAATGATGGACACGGTCTTGAACCTCGGTCTGAACGACAAGAGTGTCATTGCCTTGGCAACAACAACAAACAACGAACGATTTGCGTATGACTCGTATCGCCGGTTCATTTCAATGTACGGCCGCATTGTTCTTGGCCTTGACGGTGAAATCTTTGAACACGCTCTTGACAAGGCAAAAGAAGTCGCACACGCCAAGACTGATGCTGATATTCCAGCACCTGCATTGAAAGAGCTATGCGAGGTCTACAAGAAAGCAGTTGCTACAGCCACTGGCAAGCCGTTTCCGCAAGACCCAGCCAAGCAGTTGCGTGGCGCAGTTGAGGCTGTCTTTCGGTCGTGGAACGGACCTCGTGCCATCGCGTATCGCGTGCGAGAAAAGATCAGTCACGAATTGGGCACTGCAGTAAATGTGCAAGCGATGGTTTTTGGAAATCGCGATGACAACTCAGGCACGGGTGTTGGTTTTACCCGTAACGCAGCAACAGGGGACCCGAAACCATATGGAGACTTCTTGGTCAATGCACAAGGTGAAGATGTTGTTGCAGGAATTCGTAATACCGAAGATCTCAATGCATTGAAGAAGAAGTTCCCGAAAATTCATGGTGAATTGATGGAGATCTTTGCTCGACTCGAACGTCATTACAAAGACATGTGTGACACCGAGTTCACAATTGAGCAAGGCAAGTTGTGGATGCTGCAGACACGAGTCGGCAAGCGCACTGGGGCTGCTGCATTGAAGATGGCTGTCGATATGACTAAGCCAACGGGAACGGGCAAGAAGGCCTGGAAGATTTCAAAGACCGAAGCAATTATGCGAGTTGCGGCAGATCATCTTGATCAGGTGCTGCATCCACAGTTCGCAACAAAGGAAAAGGGAATTGCAAAGGGTCTAGCGGCGTCTCCTGGCGCTGCAGTAGGTCAAGTGTTTTTCACCGCCGATGACGCAGCGGCCGCGGCCGCGGCAGGCAAAGATGTCATCTTGGTTCGTTCGGAAACGAGCCCAGAAGATGTACACGGCATGATGGTTGCAAAGGGCATTCTCACCTCGCGTGGTGGTCTTGTTAGCCACGCAGCAGTCGTTGCTCGCGGATGGGGCACTCCGGCAATCGTTGGTGCAGATGCTGTCAAAATTTCGGGCAAGTCGTTCACCGCAAACGGAGTCACAGTGAAAGAAGGCGACTGGTTGTCGCTTGATGGAACAACTGGTGAAGTAATGCTCGGACAACTTGCATTGATGGCGTCAAAGCCTCCGAAAGAGTTAGACAACATTTTGAAATGGTCTGACGAAGTGCGTAAAGGCAAGATGGATGTTCGTGCTAACGCCGATACAGACGAAGATGCAAAG
>JAPKZY010000055.1 GCA_026393535.1 Actinomycetota bacterium
AAGATGGTGTGCTTACTGATTACATGTGGGATCACATTCGTGCCAATAAAGAAGGCCGTGCACCAAGTGGTAACGGACGTCGCCAAAGCTACGAACACCTACCAATGGTGCGCATGACCAACACGTTTGTGTTGAACGGCAGTGACGAACCAGATGACATTGTTCGCGCTACTGAATACGGCGTATATGTAGCCAAGTTGGGCGGCGGTCAAGTGAATACTGCAAGCGGTGACTTTGTATTCGGTATGACCGAGGCATACCTCATTGAAAATGGTCAGATCACTGAGCCATTGCGTGAGAGCAACCTGATTGGTAACGGACCACAAGTGTTGGCAGACATTGACATGTTGGGTAACGACTTTGCAATGGGTAACCCAGGTATGTGTGGCAAAGATGGACAAGGTGTGCCGGTAGGCGATGGCCAGCCAACATTGCGCGTGAAGTCACTCACCATTGGTGGCACTGCAGCATGAGTCGTCACACTGTTGATGATCTGCAAGCAATTGCAGATGCCATTGTTGCTATGGCTGAACCTGGCGAACAGATTGAAGCAAACGTTGCGCGTTCACGCGAGACAGATATTCGCGTGTACAACGGTGACCTTGAGCATTTCGTTTCGGCACAAAGCCAGGGCATCAGCGTGCGGGTTATTAAAGATGGCCGTACAGGTTCATCTCATGCAGGAACTCTTGATGAAGTTGCATGGCGCGAAGTACTTGCAGAAGCTCGCGAGAACGCCACATTGGGCAGTGTTGACGAATGGGCAGGGCTTGCTGAACCAGATGGCGTTGCCATTGTGGAACAAGAACTGTGGGACGACACCCTTGATGCGTTCGACACTGCAAAAAAGATTGAAATTGCAAAAGAACTAGAGCGCGCAGCTGTGGGTGCAGACCCACGAGTGCGTATTGATGATTCAAACTATTCAGATGGCGCAACAGAAGAAGCGTTTGCAACCACGATGGGCATTCGCAGCAGTGGTCGTTCGAATAGTTGTTATGCAAGTGTCAGCGTGATGGCTGATGATGCTGGAGAAACACAAACGGGTTGGGCATATGCATTGGGCAAGAACCCTGCAGAGTTTGATTTGGGAAAAGCTGGTGTTGAAGCTGCGAACAAAGCAACCGGATTGCTCGGTGCAGTAAAGCCACCAAGCAAGCGCACAACAGTGGTGCTTGACCCAATGGTCACGGCGCAGTTCCTTGGCATCATCGGATCCACATTGAATGGTGAGAGCGTGGTGAAGGGTCGCAGTTTGTTTGCGAATCGTCTCGGTGAAGCAGTGGCAAGCCCGCTGATTACTTTGGTGGACGACCCAACTGATTCGCGTGCATACACAGCTTCTGAAATTGATAGCGAAGGGTTGGCTGCGCGCCGCAATGTGCTGATTAAAGATGGCGTGTTGCAGATGTACGTACATTCGTCGTACTCGGCACGTCGCGCTGGCACGAAGAGCACAGGCAATGCCGTTGGTGGCGGAGTCGGATGCTTGGCATTGCAGCTAATGCCAGGCACGAAGACGCAGGAAGAACTGATTGCAGACATTGAAGAAGGTGTTCTAATTCAGAGCGTGCAAGGTTTGCATTCTGGCGTGAACCCAATTTCTGGTGACTTTTCTACTGGTGCATCTGGCGTCATGATTCGTAATGGCAAAGTTGCTGAACCAATTCGTGAGTTCACTATTGCCTCAACATTGCAGCGTATGTTGCTTGATGTGTTGGCCATTGGAAACGATGTCGATTGGTTGCCAATGCGTGCAGCTGGCGTATCAATGGTGATTGCAGATGTCACCATGAGCGGGGCGTAACTGCTCATGGGCAATGCGGCCGCGGCTGCAATAGAGCGCCATCCGCACCTGGCAATGCCATGCCGTGATGGTTATGTGCGTGTGGATATGC
>JAPKZY010000021.1 GCA_026393535.1 Actinomycetota bacterium
CAATGGACAAGCTCAACATCCACGGTGGTGGAATTGCGCTTGGTCACCCATTCGGTATGACCGGTGCTCGCATCATGACAACCCTCATCAATGGTCTTCAGTGGGAAGACAAGACCTACGGCATGGAGTCCATGTGCGTCGGTGGTGGCCAGGGTATGGCAATGATCATTGAGCGCCTTAGCTAAATAACCAAAACAAGAATTGCGACTTAGGTCGCAGAACGCGAGTCGGCGGTGGTTCTCAACATGAGGGCCACCGCCGTTCCACATATCACCATCAATACGGCAGCAAAAGTAAACGTTGCGCCTGAGCCATGAGAGCCATAAATGACGGGTGCGATGAGCGACATGATGGAACCTGCGATGAGGTCGCCGGTTCCGTTTAATCCTTGTGCCGCACTTGCTCGGCCATGTGGTGCAACTTGAGCCATCAGAGATTGCGTGGCAGGGATGCTCAATGCGCCAATCACGCCTTCCAGCAAGCTGAAGCTGACAAGAAGAAATGCGCTCGGTAAGAAGCCGTACAACATCACCAATGGTGCAGTCATGAAAATACCAATCACGGTCATGCGTGCAGCACCCTTTGTATCGGCGAGGCGACCGCCTTTTGCACCAAGAAGGATGAACGGAATTGTGTATAACAAGAACGTCATGCCCACCATGAAGTTGTTTCCGCCACGATCCGTGATGTAGCGGTCCCACAACGAGTCGTAGATTCCGACAGGAATAAACAGCGTGAGAGATGCAAGTGCAGCTGCACGAATAGGTCTGTACTTCAACAACTCGATACTGAGTCGTTTTGATTCTTCAGTCGATGGAAGTGATGGCAATTCACGTGGCGCAACAATGACAAAGGCGATCAATGCAAACACGGCGAAAATAAGAAATGCTCCACGTAATCCAAACGGCGAGATAAGTGTTGCGCCAATTAGCGGGCCACCTGTGAAGCCTGCAAGTTCCACGCCACGTAAACGGCCAAGACGTTCTGCTGCGCGCGCTTTGTCGATGTTGGCCGCAATTGCTTTGATCGCTGGACCACTAGTACCTAATGCTGCTCCAGAAATCGCGCGTGCAAGCACAAACATCCACAATGAACTTCCGAATGCAAAAAGGGTGGAACCAAGTGAAGCTAAAACCAGCGCAGCAAGTACCAGTTTCTTTGGTTTGCCGCGGTCTGCAAATGGCGCCACAAACAATGACACCAAGAGTGATGCAAAGAATCCGGCTGCTGCAATAAAGCCGAGACCAGAATCAGAGAAGTGGTATTTATCTTGAAGGTCGCTCAGCGCGGGAAAGATCATGCTCACTGACATCGGCACACTGAATCCGCAAATAAGCAACGGACCAATACCCATGGTGAAGGTGGCGAGTTTGCCTGTTTTCTCAGCGGTCATAGTTATCGGCCGAGGCAGGAGAGAACTGCGTCGTTGAAAACGGGCCAATATTCCATGCCCCATTCATCAAACTCACGCTCAGCAGTCATGACACACGCAACATCAGCAACAGGGTCAACCCACAGGAACGTGCCGATGCCACCAAAGTGGCCAAAGGTTGAAGAAGAGTTTCTGGTTCCAGTCCAGTGAGGTGTTTTGTGTCCGCGTATTTCTATGCCAAGCCCCCATGGGCACGGATCAAAACTTCCGAGACCTGGCACAACGCCGGCAAGGTCAGGAAACGCTGGAGAAATGGCACGCAAGTATGTTTCAGATGCAATCAATGTGGGGGAGCGAAGTTCTTCAAGAAACAGCGACAGGTCACCTACAGTTGAGTGCACATCTTTTGCACATGATCCTTCAAGTGCCGTGTTGTGCATTCCGAGTGGAGCAAACACTGCATCGTCGATGTATTCAATAAATGCTATTCCTGTTGAATGTTCAACATGTTCTGCCAACATCTCAAACCCTGTGTTGGAATAGATGCGCTTGATGCCTGGTCGATTGAGTGGTTTTACTCCGTCAAAGCCGTAACCGCCTGCATGGGCAAGTAGGTGCTCTACGGTGCAACCTGTTTGTCCCACAGCATCAGCAAGCGAAATGCTGCCTTCTTCGATGGCAATGAGAACTGCCCAGGCGGTGAGAGGTTTACTGACCGACGCAAGACGTTGGCGCCTATCTTCATCGCCATGGAATTCGGTTCCACCTGCATGAATGATTGCGATGGATGATTCTGCAACGGGCCATGCATCAGCAAGGCCAAACGCCGAATCTAGAACTGACATGTCAGACTGCGTCGCGAATAAGTTCGGCTACTCGGAAAGCAAGATCAAGTGATTGGCGAGCATTCAAGCGTGGGTCGCA
>JAPKZY010000054.1 GCA_026393535.1 Actinomycetota bacterium
TAACAATCGCGCAAGCCCACCCCACTATGCTGAGAAACGAACGGGGGTTCTGATGTTCGACCTACTTATTCGCGGGGGCACAGTTGTTGATGGCACTGGTGCACCAGCACGAGTCGCTGATGTTGCTGTAACAAATGGCCGCATTGTGAAAGTTGCTACCACCATCGTTGGTGAAGCCGCCGAAGAAATTGATGCCACAGGAAAACTTGTTACTCCTGGCTTCATCGATATTCATACTCATTACGACGGTCAAATCAGTTGGGACACATTGCTCGAGCCGTCTAGCGGTCATGGCGTCACCACTGTTGTCGTTGGTAACTGCGGCGTCGGTTTTGCTCCTGTTCGCCCAGGTCGCGAAGAGTGGCTTGTGCAGTTAATGGAGGGCGTGGAAGATATTCCAGGCACTGCACTGCATGAAGGTATCAATTGGGAGTGGGAAACATTCCCCGAATACCTAGACGCGATTGATTCACGGAACTACTCCATGGATATTGCTGCGTATGTTCCGCATGGTGCAGTGCGTGGCTATGTCATGGGCGATCGTGGTGCACGTAATGAAGACGCGACTCCACAAGACATCGCGGAAATGGCGGCCATTGTGCGTGAGGCACGTGAAGCCGGAGCCGTTGGTTTTTCAACCAGCCGCACCATGGGACACAAAGCGAAAGATGGTCAACCAGTTCCCGGAACTTTCGCCAGCAGTGAAGAACTGAATGCATTGGCCGACGCGCTAATTGCAGGCGGAGGTGGAATTTTTGAAATTGCTCCTGAGGTACTGCCTGATGGTGCCGGCCAGCCGACTATGGGCATGACTGAGGAATTGCAATGGATGGGTGACCTTGCATTGCGTACTGATTTGAAAGTTACGTACCTGTTGCTCCAATACGCAACAATGCCTGACACATGGAAGCAAGCGCTCGACTATTCCTCCATGATCATGGATAAGGGCGGTTACCTTCGACCGCAAGTAGCAGCTCGTCCTTTCGGAATGATGGTGTGTTGGGCTGGGTATCACCCGTTTGCAAAGCGTCCGACATTTATTTCTCTTGCAGCTTCGTTGTCACTTGCTGAATTACGTACCGAGTTGGCAAAGCCATCCGTACGGGCGCAGATTTTGTCAGAGCCTGATGAGCCAGTGAATACCGCTGTGCAGTTTGATGGTCTTGCTACTGCGCTCGGCATGATCCCCCACCTTGTATACGCAATGGGCGACAACGTGGATTACGAACCAACTCCGGCAATGTCAGTCAAGGCACTTGCCGACGCAGCCGGAGTTTCAACGTTCGAGATGGCATACGACTTACTGAATGAAAATGGTGGCACTGCATCTCTGATGTTCCCCACCTTGAACTATGTCGGCGAAAACCACGACGTTATTTACGAAATGCTCACCCACCCGGCAGCAATTAACGGCCTTAGCGATGGCGGCGCACATGTTCGCATGATCTGTGACGCATCGATACCTACGTACCTATTGACCCACTGGGCACGTGACCGTGAACGCGGACCAAAACTCAGCATTGAAGAAGCTGTCCGTATTCAAACCACGGCTACTGCCGAAGTAATTGGTCTTTCAGATCGTGGTCAAGTTGCAGAAGGTATGCGAGCAGATATCAATATCATCGATTTTGATAACTTGCGCCTTAATGCACCACACGCTGAAAATGACCTGCCTGCTGGTGGCCGCAGACTTCTGCAATCCGCAGATGGCTACGTTGCAACAATTGTGAATGGTGCTGTCACTCGCCGTAATGGTGTCGATACAGGTGCTCGCCCCGGTCGACTAGTTCGCGCCTAAACGTCTATACGTTCTATCTGTCGCACTTCTTTTGACAGAAGCGGCAACGAAGTTGCTAACGCAATGATGATTCCTACCGTCACCAATGCCGTTGGTGCACCCACTAGGCGTGTGAACGGGCCCGCAAGGAACAGACCGACAGGCGCAAATGCCAAGGACCCAAACGCATCGTATGAACTAACTCGAGATAACGATTCGTCTGGAACATGAGTCTGAAGAGTGGTCATCCAATTTGCAAACATTAAATCCATTGCAACACCCGTGGCCAGTGCCGCAATAAATAGCACCCACACTGGCAATGGCACTGCGAGTGCAAATAGCCATAATGCAGCAACGGGGCACACGCCAACACCAAGTAGAAGTGGTCTACGTGGGCGAAGTTTCAAAGCCAAAATTGTTCCGACAATTGCTCCGATTCCGAAGCCGAACATCATGATCCCCATGTCTTTTGCTCCACCCATGGCTTCCTTGACTTGCACCGGAGCTAACACACCAAGAAATCCTTCAAATCCCATGTGGAAAAAAGAAAAAGCTACAACTACATACACAATCCATTTGCGCGAAGAAAACTCAACCCAACCCTCGCGAAGTTGAGTAAAGACATTGTCACGCGTCTCCCCTTCTTCAAGCACATTGCTGGGAGGAACTTTCATACGGACAACCAGAACGCCCGCTATTAAGAATGTCACTGCGTCAATAAGTAAGCCCCATCCGGCTCCGGCAGACGACACAACAATTCCTGCAACACTTGCGCCAAGCGTGTAACCCAGATTCGAACCAATACCCAATATGGAATTTCCCGCTTGTAGCAATTGTGTCGGGACAATCAAAGGCATGATGCCGCTGAAGGCTGGCCACCACAGCGCATTCAGGACCCCGAACACGAAACTGTTAAAGCAGAGCAACGGAATCGATGCGTGACCAGAGATAAATGCAAATGCACTTATTGCTACGAAAACACTTCCAATAATGTCGGTAAACCCCACAAGCTGAGTTCTTCCAAACCTGTCTGCTGCTACCCCGCCAACCAACATAAACAAAACCAGAGGAATCATGTGAGCGGTAGTGACGTAGCTCAACGACCCAGCATCAGCACCTGGAAGTGAAAGAACTCCAAATGCGAGAGCAATCGGTGTAATTCCATTTCCAAAATTGCTAATAATCCGAGCGACAAACAATTGGCGAAACTCAGTGATTTTCCAGAGCTCAGACAACTCTTTCTTCATCTTTGCGTTCGTGGCCACGCGACCACGATACTTGAGATTCAGATCTTGGTTGAGTTTTGTATCTCGCGGTACTTTAGGAAACGACCAACAAAATCACTGGTTTGTTCTGAAGACCATTCCACTTTTTTCCAACCACCAAGTTCCGAACAGCGTTCGAGATGCTGTTGTACTGATGCCGGAAGTTCACCAGTCAGACCTAACTGACGCAGACCATCAAGTCGCGTATACACGCCGGCCATGATTGCTTCGGCAAGTGTCGGAGTATCCCCTGCAAGCCACTGTGAAGACTGCAACCACTGATCAACAGTTTCCATAGCTTTCATGAAAGCAACACTTGATTCCTGAATCAAAGCAGCGTCAGTTCCGTAATACACACCAATCATGGGACGGTAGACGTACTTGTTCAACCATTCAACGCGTTCACGCACAAGTGCTTGTGCGGCATCATCACTTGGCAACAAAGACGAGTCAGTGAATTTCTCTTCTAACCATTCAAGAATCGGAATGGAATCCGCAAGATATTCGCCATCAATCTTCACCATTGGTACTTCTAGTTTCGGACTATGTGCAATGAACTCCTCTGGCACCACAAACCCCTTCGGGCGCACAGCACGCGGCGGAACATCAACAACTGTGTATTCAATACCGCGTTGAGCAAGCGCAAACTCGACGCGCACCGAGAACGGACAAATCCAATGACCAAACAGCGTGACGGTAGATGTGCTCATGATGTGAACAGAATCTCGCAACCAGTACCTGCCAACAAGGCATCAACTGCACGTCGATCATCAGCAGTCAACTTTGCGTATTCTTCGCGAATCCACTTCAAGCACTTGCGCTGATACACAAACGTTCCTTGGCTATACGGGTGACCATCAATGACACATGAGAAAGTCTCAGCCCCGGCTTCCATCGCAGCTTCGTTAGCAAGCAAGAACGGCGCATACGTAAGGCCAATCTCTGGCAGCAGCGCAAGAGTTGTCGGATGAATTGCATCACGAGTTACCCAACCGTTGTCACCGTCAACATCCCACCATGACAAGTCATCAGCGCGTTCAACCCAGTTCACCATGCGCGGTGCACGTTCAATACCAATGCGTACTGATTCAGGATCCCAGCGCAACAACTCGGTCATTTGTCCGTACAGAGCAAGATCTCCACGTCCTGGTCGATCACCTAAAAGAAACGGTGCAACTTCAAGATGAGCTTGCATCATGTCGAGCAATCGATAGAAAGACTCTTCAATCGCAGGCTTGTTCTCTTCGGTTGAACCCACAAGCGCACGCCTACCTATTTGACGCTCTGTGATGTAGTTGGTAAACCGCGACAACGTTTCGACAGGCATCTGTTGGTCACCATCAAGCGGCAATAGTTTTCCGGCCTTATCAATGGCATCGCTGTAGTACCAGCGATAGTGATACATCTGCTTTGTCACCCATTCATCTGCGTAGTCCTCAAGCAAGTAATCAATGAATGCAACAACAGCGTCCGTAGGTACAAGACTGCGCTCTGAATACATTCCCTCGAGACGCATAATGAGCGGGCTCGAGTCAATCATCGTGTCTGAGTAGTTACCGCTTGCATCAGGGAATGCAATTGCAGGAATAAGTGGGAACGGCGGTAGGTCATCCCACTTCGAACCTTGCGGCACCCACTTGAACGGAATCTGGCGATAGCGCAATACTGCGCGCATCTTTAACGAGTAGGGCGAACCATGTACGCCTCTAATGCGGAGTGGAAATACTTGTTGCGATGCCATAATCGTCTCCCTTGTTCACCAAATTGTAGATGGGGTTGAACGGCGCTGAGACAAGCGAGAAAGAATACGACCTGTTCGGCTATGAGGATCGGCGAACGGGGCGAATCTCGATGAGTATCAGCACCAAGATGGCAACTCCAATCAGGTGTATCTGTTCAAAATTGAATGCGATATGGCCGTTCGAATCATCATAAACAGCAGCCATTGCTTGAATCAGCAATGCAAAAGATGTTGGCACTGCACAGAACCATGCCAACCGTCGCCACCGCGCAGAGAGAAATGCCGCCATCGTGAATACCATTGCAATTGCCCCATCGCGAGCAAGATGAAGTTCTGCTGCGGTCTGTCTGAAGTTCCACCACGAGTCCTGGCCCATCAGCCACGGCAGCGCTAAAGACAGTTGCACTACGCCAAGAAATGCTAGGGAAACGCGTATCCAGAGTTTCCCTTCTGCGTGGCGTTGCAAAACATCATGCACCTGGGCCACTTGTGAATCAGATGCTGCACCACATGCTTCGCACGTGACCAGATGAGACTGAGCACGGATACGTGAATCAACATCTACGACAGTTGATTGCAAAATTGATCGTGCTTGCGCACATGTCAACGCTGTCATTGTGCCAATGGCAATTCTGTATTCTCAGCAGCAAGCACCATTTCTCGCAAGGTGTCGCGGCCGCGAGAAATACGCGACCGGATAGTTCCGATTGGAGACTTCATGATGTCTGCGGCTTCTTGATACGAGAAGCCCATCACCAGAACTAGCGCAACCGCTTGTCGCTGATCAATTGGTAAACGAGAGATGAGGGAGACAAAGTCGGTGTCATCATGTGCATCT
>JAPKZY010000107.1 GCA_026393535.1 Actinomycetota bacterium
TGCAAGGTTGTTGCCACGGAACGTGCCAGTGAATTCTCCGGCATTCCATGTGTCGAGATCGCGTCTGATGAGGTTGATGGCCATAGGGAGACCGAGACCACTAATTGCTTTTGACAAACACACGATGTCTGGGTCAAGACCTGATCCTTCAAACGAAAAGAAAGCACCAGTGCGTCCGACGCCAGCTTGAACTTCGTCTGCGATGACCATGATGCCGAGCTCAGTAGCTTTCGTACGAAGCGCTGCTAGGTAGGCGGGGTCGAAGGCACGAGCGCCACCTTCACCTTGTGTTGCCTCAAGAAGAATGGCACCGATCTTTTGGCCGTCAACGCCAGCACGCAATGTGCGGTCGAGCAAGTCAAGATCATCGTTTGTCATCTGCTTGACAAATGGGAGTGCAACAAAGTCGCCGATATGGGCAACGGTCTCGCGACCTTCCATTGATGCCGAAACGGAGGCGGCGCGATAGCTCATGCCGTGGTATCCACCTGCAAAGCCAAGAACAGCACGTTTCCCCGTGAGTCGCTGTGCCAACTGCAATGCAGCTTCAACAGCTGTTGCTCCAGTTGGACCGACAGTTTGAACAACCATGTCCATGTCTCGTGGCTCGAGGATGAGATCTTCGAACGTGGTGAGGAATTCACGTTTTTCAACTGTGAAAGTATCGAGACTGTGGAGGAGTTTGCCAGAACGTAAGTGTGAGAGCGCTACTTCAACGAGTACTGGGTTGTTGTGACCGTACGACAACACACCTGCACCTGCGAAAAAATCTAGATATGCCTTGGAGTCTTCATCAAAGATTGTGGAACCGTGTGATGTCGCAAAGACCACGGGCCAGCGGCGACAGTAATAACGGACATTTGATTCGAGTTGTTCGAAGGTATTCATGGAAAATCCTCTCGGTTGTGTTGTGAACTGGTATCACCCTTTCGGGGTCGTTGTAGAAACGGAAAGATAACTCTAGAACACGCGAGAGGTGTTTGCTACTTCATTCGCTCTAAAGCTTCACCCATTTGTCTGTGAACGGCATTAATGGCTTGTAGTGGGCGCATCATGACTCGAAACTCAACGATTTTTCCTTGGTCGTTGCACGTAATGATGTCAACACCATTGGCATATTTGCCTTCGATAGTGGTCTCAAACTCCAACACTGCGGTGTATCCATCGAGCACTTCTTTGGTGTATCGAAACTTCTGTGAGTCGTCTTTCGTTTCACCAGAGTTTGATTTCTCGCCAGGAAGGGTTTGTCCGGCAGCCATGAGATACATCTTCGTGATCTCTTTGCCCACTTGCGGGGTGAAGACAATGGGGGAGAAAAAGACACAATTATCGTCGAGCAAGATGTCGAGGCCGTTCTTCAGTTCCCCGCGCATGTGTGCGTGCCATTGTTCAATTACTGCGTGAATCATGTTTGTCCCCTTGTGAAGTTGAACCAATCGTAGTGAATGGAGGTGAAGCACCTGTCGTTTACAGTGATTGAGGTGAAGAAGTCCTGGTCGTTTACCTCTGAGAGCACATTGCTCTCCCAGGTCACATTCTGTGTGGTCGACCTTGAAACCACTGGTAGTTCCAGCTCCGTGGGTGGTATCACGGAAATTGGTGCAGTGAAGTACCGAGGGGGCGAGGAAGTGTCGCGGTTCAGTACTCTCATCAACCCGGGACAGCCGATTCCGGCGAACATTGTCATGTTGACTGGTATCTCGTCGTCCATGGTCGCTGATGCCCCTCGTGTTGAAGAGGTGCTCGACATATTTCTTGATTTCGTGCAGGGCACCGTGTTGGTGGCGCACAATGCTCGATTCGATGTGGGCTTTTTGAACGCAGCGCTTGAGCGTCATGGGTATGACCCGTTGTCGAATGCAGTTGTCGATACGGTCACATTGGCGCGTCGCCTTGTACGTAGCGAAGTGCCGAACTGCAAGCTTTCTACGTTGGCTGCACATTTCAATTTCCCCCATCAACCCATTCACCGCGCGATGGATGATGTGTTGGCAACAGGAGACTTGTTGCACTACCTCATTGAACGCGCCGCTGCATTTGGCGTTTTCGATATTGAAGATTTGGTTGCATTGCCTTCCATTGGCTCTCACCCTGAATCGCGAAAACTGAAGATGACAGAAGATCTTCCGCGCGGACCAGGGGTGTACTTGTTTCTTGATCTCGCAGGTGAAGTGTTGTATGTGGGGAAAGCAACCAATGTGCGAGCACGCGTGCGTAGTTATTTTAGTATTGGTGAATCACGCAAAAAAGTTGGGTCACTGCTGAAGTTGGTGCACAGTATCCAGTGCATTGAGACCCCAGACCCTGTCACTGCCGAAGTGTTTGAATTGCGTATCATTCGGCGGTTACGACCTCGATACAACTACGCCGGAACGCGCAGTGAAAAGTATTGCTATGTTCGCTTCACAACAGAAGAAGAATGGCCACGTCTTGTTGTCACAAAGACAGCATCGTCCAAGGGAATCACTCTTGGTCCGATACGGACAAGAGGCATGGCGCGCGATGTTGTTGACGCTATTGAGTCCGTGGTTGCGCTACGTCGGTGCACCGTGCGCATGGGCCGTAATTATGTTGCACCCAACGACGCGCCCGTATGTTCTGCCGCTCGCTTGGGGTTGGCTGAGTGCCCATGTTCTGGCTCTGCCGATGCCAGTGCGTACGGCGCCATTGTTGACACTGTTGCGCGCACGCTGAATGGAGATGCCGAAGAAGTGGTTGATCTCCTCACCAAACGAATGAATGTGCATTCCCAGAATCAGCGATTTGAAGAAGCCGCTTTTGTTCGGGATCGCATCGATGCGCTCGGTACGGTTCTGCATCGCCAATCGCAGGCCAACGCATTACGTGATGGCGGGCTTCAAGACATCACACATGAGGGCATTACCTACCGCATCGACCAGGGAGTCTTGATGGAGACTTTGAGTAGCGGGGAAGTCTGTACTGCGGTCACACTGGCACTGCCTACGACACTTGAACATTTGCGAGCCGTATTACAGGTACCGGTGGATGAGTCGCCCACAGATGTGCTTGATGAAGTGATGTGCATGGCGCGGCTCGTGTCTTCGTTAGGCTGATTGCATGAAGTGGAGATTCGCCGCAGTCGCGATTGCAGTTCTTGGCCTATCAGCTTGTGGTGCAGATCCTTCGTCTAATACTGCAGTCGTGGCCACAGTAGCTACTTCTCCGCAGGGCACTGATTCTCAGCCGGCCGGGAACATTAATAATTTTGTTGCAAAGACAATAAGCGGTGAAACGTTCGAGTTATCGAACGCACTTGCGCAAAAGCCTGTGGTGTTGTGGTTCTGGGCGCCTGGTTGAGGCACTTGCAATGCTGAAGCCTCCTCGGTCGAGGAGACATGGAAAAAATTTGCAGAGTCGGTCACTGTTGTGGGCGTGGCATGGGCCGGCGACCAGTCGTCGTACCAGTCCTTTGTTGAACGCCACGGGTTGACATTTGCCAACCTAGATGACACGCCCGGTGAGATTTATTCCAAATATAAAGTTCCATATCAGCCTGCGTGGGTTTTTATAGCCAGAGACGGAACCGCCACCACACGCATTGGGGTGATCGGCGATTCTGAGTTATCGCAGTTAATTCAAAAAATGAATTAACCAATGAATTGACTATGGGTCTTAGAGTTGTAGGCTCTTGATCTCGAGGAATTCTTCAAAACCATGTTCACCGAGTTCGCGGCCAATACCTGATTGCTTGTAGCCACCGAATGGAGCGTTGGGGTTAAAAGCTCCGCCGTTAACTGTGACTTGGCCAGTACGGATGCGACGTGCGATTGCGATTCCAGTTTCCTTGTCGGCGGCGAATACCGCACCAGCAAGGCCGTATGGAGAATCGTTTGCAATTTCCACTGCGTCATCGATGCCGTCGTAAGGAATAAGAACAAGAACAGGTCCGAAGATTTCTTCTTGGGCGATAGTCATCTTGTTGTTGACTTCAGAAAAGACGGTTGGCTTCACGTAGTAACCCTTATCGAGACCTTCAGGAGCTCCAGGGCCGCCGGCAATGAGCTTTGCGCCTTCTTCGATTCCCTTGTTGATGTAACCGATTACGCGGTCACGCTGTGCTGCAGAAGCAAGTGGTCCAACGTTTGTACCTTCAGCAAATGGGTCTCCGACCTTCACGCCATTTGCAACTGATGCAGCAAGGCCTTCGGCTTCTGCAAGGCGTGAACGTGGCACGAGCATGCGGCTAAGAAGTGAACATGTTTGACCACTGTTAAGGAATGCTTGTCCAGTTCCACCCATGATTGCTTTTGCAAATGTTGCGTCATCAAGGCCTTCACCAATGATGTTGGCGCTTTTACCGCCAAGTTCAAGTGCAACTTTCTTGACAGTCTCTGAACCTGTTTGCATTACAAGCTTGCCGGCACGCGTTGAACCCGTGAACGAAATCATGTCGATGTCTGGGCTTGCAGAAATTGCTTCACCGACAACGGGGCCAGTTCCGGTGACGAGGTTGAAAACGCCTGCAGGAAGTTTTGCTTCGTGAATGATTTCAGCAAGCATGAAGGCATCAATTGGTGCAATTTCGCTTGGCTTCAATACGACGGTGCAACCTGAGGCCATCGCGAATGCAACTTTCGCTGCGATTTGGTGCAATGGGTAGTTCCACGGAGTGATGCATCCGACAACGCCGATTGGCTCGCGAACGATTAATGAACTTCCGACTTCTTTTTCGAATTCAAATGATTCTGCAAGAGCAGCAGCTTGCTTGAACGAGTTGATGGGGAGTCCCACTTGAATCATGTTCGACAATGCTTTTGCCATTCCGGTCTCGCGTGAAATCGCAGATGAAATTTCGTCCATGCGAGCAACGAGTGCATCACCAATTGCGTTCAGGTACTTGGCGCGGTCAGCCTTTGGTAATGAGCTCCACGAGATGAAGGCGGCCTTTGCGGCTGCTGCAGCTTTCGTGACGTCTGAGGCGGTTCCCTCTGGAATGGTCGCCATGACCTCTTCGTTGGTTGAGTCAAAAACAGAAATTGTCTTTGAACCTTCAGAAGCGACCCATTGGCCATTGATATAGATCTTGTCGTAATTCTTCATGGTGCATACCCCTTAGTGATGCCACGCTGTGTGGCTGATGCCTAGACGCTAGGGGGAACTGGGCCAAATGGGAAATAGTGGAGAGGTCGATCAGCGCACAATCAGCTGAAGCTGGCGAGGTCATCTTCGCGATGGCAAATTACGGCACGTTGCCACACGAATTTCTGGTGACAAAGACTTCCTACGACCCAGGCAAGATCCCCTTGGGATCTGACCTTCGATTTAACGAGGAAGACAAGGGCCTCTCGGTAGTCGATGAGATTCCTGAATGGGCAGTAAACGAGTCAAAGGTTCTGAAGGTCACCCTTGAAGCGGGAACGTATGAGTTGCTGTGCAACATTGAAGGTCATTATGGAAACGGCATGCACACCAGTTTCACTGTTGTTCCCGCAAAAGTGAAGATCAGTGAGACAACTGTTCCCCCGGCAACAGTTGTCAGTAATGATATTTCAGGCAGCGTGAAAGAATGGGCAGTTGCTGTGAACGCCTCTGAAGCGAAAGCGGGTGACGTGACATTTACGATCAAGAACGAGGGCTCAATCCCTCACGAGTTCATTATTGTGAAAACCGATTTCGCACCGGGCAAGATTCCGTTGGGTCCTGATAATCGTTTTGATGAAGAAGGTAAAGGGGTGTTCGTTCCAGGAGAGATTTCTGAGTGGAATCCTGGGACTACCGGAACTGTCACGCTGAAATTGGAACCTGGCAATTATCAGTTGTTGTGCAATATTGCTGGTCACTACGCCAATGGGATGTACACGCAACTCACCGTGTCATAATCGGGGAATGAAGTCTCATCCGTGGAATAGTTCGTTCGTGTGGGAAAGCCACACGGCACAGAGTGGGGCAGTGACACAGGCTCAAATTGATCAATTCGATGAGTTGGGTTTCTTTGTTCTGAACGACATATATAACTCTGAAGAGTTAGCTGAATTGACACGCATTACCGATGAATCAGAGGACGAAGCAATTGCCGAGCTGAAAAAGCAAGCTGATGAACGTTTTCTTATTTCGGAAAACGGTGCAATAACTTTTGCTGCCCAGATCGTGCGACAAAAACCAGAGATTCGTCCATTCGTACGGAATGCAAAAATTCTTGGCGTCTGTGCTGACCTGATTGGTCCAAACGTGCGGATGTATCACGATCAAGCTGTGTACAAAATGACTGAAAAGCCGCGTCGGTTTCCGTGGCACCAAGACAATGGCTATTTATATGTTGAGCCACAGCATTACCTCACATGCTGGATAGCGCTGACTGATGCCACCATTCAGAACGGTTGCCCACAAGTGGTACCTGGTCTTCATAAAGACGGGACCCTTGCTCACTATTACGTCGACACTCTTGGTTTTGAATGTTTTGAAGAACCTCCAACAGCACCTGTCATTGCAGAAGTGAAAGCAGGGGGAGCAGTGTTCTTTTCTTCGTTGACGCCGCATCTCACTGGCCCGAACTTCACGGATAGCACACGAAAGGCATACATCGTGCAGTATGCAGCGTCAGATGCTCGGGTGCTGGAAGGAAACGCTGATGCTGGTGCCGCTACCGGTTCTCATGGCATCGACGGTGAACCGCGTGGAATCGCTGTGCTGGAAAATGGTGTGCCGGTCGCCTAGACCAGAACGAATCCCTCGTAGCCGTTAGCGGCAACTTCGGTGCACTTATCTGCATAGGTGGGGAAACCGAGTAACGGCATAAAGACGCGGGGCTTACCCGGAACGTTTGCGCCTAGGTACCAACTGTTGCACGACGGATACAGCGTCATGTCGGCAACAGCATTGACGAATGCCACCCATTCGGTTTGTTCCTTATCGGTGGTCTCAATAGTGGTCTTGCCAGAAGAGACAATGTGCGAGATGCAATCAGAGATCCACTCAACATGCTGCTCAATAGACATCATCATGTTGGTCAACACTGATGGGCTTCCAGGGCCAGACACCATGAACATGTTTGGAAAGCCAGCGGTACTGAGACCGAGGTACGTGACTGGGCCAGCGTCCCACGCTTCAGCAAGTGGTTGGTTGTTGCGGCCTCGAATATCAATCTTCAGAAGCGAACCGGTCATTGCGTCAAAACCTGTTGCGTACACCAGCACATCAAATGTGTGTTGATCTCCGCCAGCGACAAGCCCGTGTTCTGTGATGCGTTCAATTGGGTCAGAACCAACATCAACGAGTGACACGTTGGAGCGGTTAAAGGTCTCGTAGTAACCAGAATCAAGACACAGGCGCTTGCAGCCGATGACCTGAGTCGGAAGGAGCTTCTTTGCAGTGTCGGGATCTTTGATGATTGAGTAAATCTTTTCGCGCACAAATTCGGCAACGGTTTCATTGGCGTCATGGTTGAGAAGAAAGTCGTTGTAGGAGGACAAGAAAGCAAAGCCGCCTTCTTCCCATCGCAGTTCAAATTCCTGACGTCGTTCTGCCTCAGAGACTTCCAATGCAGCTTGTTCGCCTCGACGAATGTTCGAACCGAATGCACCCATTTGTTGTCGGTTAAGATCACGGAATTCGTTGTAGTTAGCCTTTACTTCCTTGACATATTCCTTGTCGATGGTGTCATTGCGAGCAGGAATTGAATAGGTGGCAGTGCGTTGAAACACGGTGAGGTGTTTTGATTGTTCAGCAATAATAGGAATGCTCTGGATGGCAGAAGATCCGGTGCCGATGAGTCCGACAGTTTTGCCGGTGAAGTCAACACCATCGTGTGGCCATTCGCCCGTGTGATACGTAGGGCCGGTAAATGAATCCGCGCCAATAAAATGAGGCACGTTCGTTGAAGACAAACAGCCAGTAGCGAACACAACGAATCGTGCAGTGACAACATCATCTTTGTCTGTTGTGACTCGCCAATTGTTTGACTTCTCATTGAAGATGGCAGACGTCACGCGCGTTGAGAATTGGATATCGCGACGCAGGTCAAAACGGTCAGCAACGTGTTGTGCGTAGGTAAGAATTTCAGGCTGACCTGCGTATCGCTGGTTCCACTCCCACTCTTGTTGGAGGTCGTTGTCAAAGCTGTACGAGTACTCGACACTTTCAATGTCGCAACGTGCGCCTGGGTATCTATTCCAATACCACGTGCCACCCACATCTGTGCCTGCTTCAAAGACTTGAACTGACAGATTGGCAGCGCGTGCGCGATGCACCATATACATGCCAGCAAAACCAGCGCCGACTACGGCGATATCAACTGCACGTTCCATGGTTCCCCCCTTGGTGTTCGACAAACGAAACCTTAGTGGGGGCAGAAGGTGAGTGGTCTAGTGGATGAGACCAGACCACTCAGATCTGAATTAGTAGCTGCGCGCTGGGCGTGAGCTGCTTGAGCGCTCACCGCGAGGTCCGCCTGGGCGTCCTCCACGTGAGTCAGGACGAGGTCCGCGAGGTGAATCACTGCGTGGGCCACGATCACGGAAATCACGGTCGCCACGAGGTGCGTCACTGCGAGGAGCGCGGTCTTCGCGTGGACGGTCGTCGCGTGGACGATCATCACGAGGACGATCATCACGAGGGGCACGGTCTTCACGAGGACGGTCGTCGCGTGGACGATCATCACGAGGGCCACGGTCATCACGACGATCGCGTCCGCCGCCGTAGCCGCCTCCGCCACCGTATGACACCTGAACGTGAGCGATCGCGATCACGACCGCCTCCGCCATTGCGACCTCCGCCGCCACCGCGACGCTCTTCGATTGATGGCATCTCTTTGAATTCGCGCTCACCAGTAGCAACTTCTTCAAGGATGGCATCGCCCTTAGCAACATTGACTGAGATTGGGTCAATGCCTGCATCTTTTGCAAGACGCTTGACATGACGACGCATGTTCTCAGTCACCATGGTGATAACAGTGCCTTCTGCACCGGCGCGAGCCGTACGGCCCGAACGGTGAAGGAAAGCTTTGTGCTCTTCTGGTGGGTCTGCATGGATAACAAGTGCAATGTCGTCAACGTGGATACCGCGTGCTGCGATATCTGTTGCGACAAGCGTGTCTGCTTTTCCGCCAGAGAAGGCAGCTAAGTTACGTGCGCGAACATTTTGCGACAAGTCACCGTGCAATTCAACGCTAGGAACTCCAGCTTTGATGAGTGCTTCAGTCAGCTTGCGTGCGCCGTGCTTTGTGCGTGTGAAGACAAGTGAACGACCAGGTGCTGCACACAAATCTTGCAACACGTCAAAGCGATTCGCTTGCGACACGTTGAAGAAGTAATGAGTCATTGTCGCTTCATCTTCAAGATTTGATTCAACTTCGTGAGTAACTGGGTTGTTCAAGAACTTGCGGACAAGCTTGTCGATTCCGCGGTCAAGAGTTGCAGAGAACAACATGCGCTGTCCGTCACGCGGAGTCTTTGACAAGATCTGTGTGACGTGCTCAAGGAATCCGAGTTCTGCCATGTGGTCTGCTTCGTCAAGAACAGTGATCTCAATTGCATCGAGGTCGACGTGACCTGATTCCATGAGGTCAATGAATCGACCTGGGCATGCAACAACGATGTCAACACCATTGCGTAATGCTTCAATCTGCTTTGGATACCCAACGCCGCCGTAGACGGTTGTTGTGCGCATGCCAAGACGGCGTGCAAGTGGTGCCAATACGTCACACACTTGGTTTGCCAACTCGCGAGTTGGAACCAAGATCAGTGCACGTGGTGCATAGTTCTCGCGTGGCTTGTTGCTCTCGAGCAAACGAGCCAACAACGGCAATGTGAATGCAAGCGTCTTGCCTGATCCCGTGCGGCCGCGGCCGAGGGTGTCGCGACCAGCCAACGCGTCTGCGATGGTTGCTTGCTGGATAGGGAATGGTTCGATGAGACCTTGTGAGGTCAGTTCATCAACCAGGGGCGTGGGCAGACCAAGGTCAGCAAAAGTAGGACGGGTGTCCATGGGGGTATCTCCCTTGTAAGGGCCATAGATACCGGTTTGTACCCATGGATGCACTCGAAGCGCTTGAGCAGACTAGCGGTACCCCTGTGGAAAACCTAGGGAAAACTCAAATTATTTTGTCAGTGTGACTTTGATCGCAGTATCAGCTGCATGGGAGGCTTTGCCTGACATGCGCCTCAGCCACGATTGGGCGATGATGGCGAGGTACATGACTCGGTACTTTTTGCGCACCAAGTCAGCCACGCGCTTCGAATCGGGACCATCGAGAACGACTGCTGTTCCTTGATGGATTGTGGCGTCTGAAGAGACAATGCCTTTGAACGTTGAGACAGCCAACGTGGCTCGCGGGTCGCGACGAACGCGTTTTACTTTGAACGCATCATGGTCAGTGGTGAAGGCGTAGCCGTCGTCAAATGGCACAACCCACACGGGCAAAGAGACCGGGTCGCCATTCTTTTTGTATGTCGTAAACGAAACATATTTGGCGGCATCAAGGTCTGCAGGCATATGAATCCTCTTCAGAAAAGTATTGATCACTAATGGTCGGGGAGGGGAGACTTGAACTCCCGGCCTCCTGGTCCCAAACCAGGCGCGCTACCAACTGCGCCACACCCCGCGGTGTTTCCGATAATGCTATCGGGAGGTTTTAGCTGGCGCTCTTAGCGATACGAGCAAGCCGCTTCGCAGTGCGACCAATGGGCGCAAGGTGGCGATGATCGAGGTCGCCGATTTCGATGCCATTGGAAAAAAGCACGCGGTAGCGCAACCAATTGAATCCATTCGACAAGATGACTTTGCCCTCTGTCCCGGCAACAACTCCATCAAGATCAACCGTGGTGACGACCTTGTCGCCATTGCGCAAGTTGATTTGGCCCTTATGAGGGTTAGCGAGAGCGTGGGGCTTCCAAAGAGTCATGGCTCCATTATTGCCCGAAACGGCACCAGAAAAGCGAACCCGTGAATCAGTCGGCAAAAGAACAGTCAGTCAGGCGCGCCGATACACTTTTCAATCTGTGAAAAGCACTCTCGAAGCCCTAGAGGGCAATAAAGTCAAGCTGTCCATCGAAGTTGACGAGTCGGAATTCGACCGCAACTTAGATGCTGCATTCCGAAAGATCGCTCATGAAGTGCGTCTCCCTGGCTTTCGGCCGGGCAAAGCTCCCCGCCGTGTGCTTGAGGCACGTATCGGTATTGATGCTGCGCGAGGTCAAGCACTTCAAGATGCGATTCCTGAATATCTCAGCAAAGCAGTGCGCGAGCATGATGTCGACATCATCTCAACACCTGATGTCACGTTGACAAACAACAACGATCCTGTTGATGCAGAAAATCCTGTTCCAGCAGAGTTCGTGTACCCAGTGATGTTCGAAGCAATTTGTGAGATCCGTCCTGAAGTCAGCGTTCCTGGTTACGGCGGACTGCGCATTGAATTGTCAAGCCCTGATCTCTCTGATGAAGAACTTGAAGAAGCAGTTGCCACAGAGCGTCGTCGTTTCGGTTCATTGGTTGATGTTGATCGTGCTGCAGAAACAGGCGACAACGTAGTTATCGACCTTGAAGGACTTCGCGATGGAGAGCCTGTTGCCGGACTTAATGTTGATGAATGGACCTATGAAATCGGGCGCGCCTGGGTTGCTCCCGGATTCGATGAGCAGCTCACAGGTGCAAAGAAGGGTGATGTTCTTCGCTTCAACGCCATTCCGAATGGCACTGAAGAAGCAGCGGACTTTGTTGTCACTGTCAATCGTGTTCAAACTTTGGAACTTCCAGAACTCACTGATGAATGGGTGGAAGCAAACATTGCAGACTCAGACACAGTTGTTGAATGGCGCCAGTCACTTCGCGACCGTTACACCGAAATGCGTGTTAACCAAATGCGTCGCACCGTTGTAGATCGTCTTACAGACGAACTTGCTAAACTTGTCGAAATTGAAGCACCAGAATCAATGGTTGGTGCAGATATGCAAGCGCGTGTTCAAAACACCATTCAGCAATTCCAGCAACAGGGCATTGCTCTTGACCAGTGGCTGTCTGCAACAGGTCAAGACACAGAGTCATTTATTGCTGGCATGAAAGAGCAGTCAGAAAAGGCCGTCAAGGTTGATCTTGCATTGCGTGCTGTTGCTGCAGCTCAAGCCATCACCGTCAGCGACGACGATCTTGAGGCGGAATTTGAAGCAATTGGGGTTCGCGTCAATGAAAAAACCGCCAAAGTCCGCAAGGCATATGAGCAGAATGACGCCATTGCTGACCTCGTTGCCCAGATGCGTAAATCTCAAGCACTTGAGTGGTTGCTGCACAACTCGACCTTTGTAGACCAGAATGGAACTGTTCTTCCCACCGACACGGTGCTCGGAGATCACGACCACGACCATGACCACGACGATGAAGACGAAGCAGAGGATGCAGAATGAACTTCCAGAATTACTACGTACCAAACGTCACTGAACAGACAAGCAGGGGTGAACGTACCTCTGACCTGTTCTCGCGGTTGTTGAAAGAGAACATCATCTTTTTGGGTATGCCTATTGACGACACCGTGGCAAACCTCATCTGTGCACAGCTCATTCACTTGGAGAGCGAAAACCCAGATCGCGACATCAACATCTACATCAACAGCCCTGGTGGAGACATCACGTCACTGTTTGCTATTTACGACACGATGCAGTTCATCAAGAACGACATTGCCACCATTTGCCTCGGTCAGGCTGCCTCGGCGGCAGCCGTCCTTTTGGCCGCTGGCACCAAGGGAAAGCGTCTTGCTTTGCCTCATAGCCGTGTCCTTCTCCATCAGCCATATGGCCAGGTCGGCTACGGCCAGGTGACCGATTTGGAGATCGCAGCAAAGGAAATCCTTCGTATGCGTGACCTTCTGGAAGAGATTCTTGCCAAGCACACTGGCCAGAGCATGGAAAGAATTCATGCAGATACAGACCGTGACTTCGTAATTGAAGCCAATGAGGCCGTCGAGTATGGCATTATCGACAGTGTGATTTCATCACGCGAATTAACGGACCGTTCCGGTCCAATTCGTTAACACATAGTTCGAGGAGGGCCTTCGTGGCCAAGTTTGGTGACACAGGAGAACTCTTGAAGTGCTCCTTTTGCGGCAAGTCCCAAAAGCAAGTCAAGAAACTCATCGCAGGACCTGGTGTCTATGTCTGTGATGAATGCATCGAACTGTGCAATGAGATCATCGAAGAAGAAGTAGGCGAGCGCTCAGATGTGCGTCTTGATGTACTTCCGACTCCTATTGAGACTCGTACATTTCTTGATGAATACGTAGTTGGGCAAGAGCGCGCTAAGAAAGTTCTTTCCGTCGCCGTATTCCATCACTATCGACGCCTGCAATACATGCAGCAGAACACCGGCATTCGTCGTGACGAAGTGGAATTGCAAAAGAGCAATATTCTCCTTCTTGGTCCAACTGGTTGCGGTAAAACACACCTGGCCCAAACTCTTGCTCGCATGTTGAATGTGCCATTCGCTGTTGCTGATGCAACGGCGCTCACTGAGGCCGGATATGTCGGTGAAGACGTTGAAAACATTTTGCTCAAACTTCTTCAAGCAGCAGATTTTGATGTGAAGCGTGCAGAACAAGGCATTGTGTACATCGACGAGATTGACAAGGTTGCTCGCAAGGCGGAGAACCCCAGCATTACGCGTGACGTCTCTGGTGAGGGTGTACAGCAAGCTCTGCTGAAAATCCTGGAAGGCACAGTTGCATCTGTGCCGCCACAAGGTGGCCGCAAACACCCACATCAAGAATTCATTCAGATTGATACAACCAACGTGTTGTTCATTTGTGGTGGAGCGTTTTCAGGTCTCGAGCAGATTATTGAACAACGCATCGGCCACAAGGGCATGGGCTTTCACGCAACAGTGACATCAAAAGCCGACAAAGACCCTGGCGAGTTATTCGAACAAGTTCTGCCTGAGGACTTGCTGAAGTTCGGAATGATTCCTGAGTTTATTGGTCGTTTACCCATGGTGGGTGCAGTGCATGCGCTCGACAAGCCAGCCCTAATGCAGATCCTCACAGAGCCAAAAAATGCGCTCGTGAAGCAGTATGCGAAGTTGTTTGAGTTCGATGACATTGAATTAGACATCGAGCCAGAAGCGTTAGAAGCCATTGCAGAACTTGCAATGGCTCGTGGAACTGGTGCGCGCGGATTGCGTTCCATCCTTGAAGAGACACTGCTTGATGCAATGTATGAATTGCCTGGTCGTACAGACATTGCCCGCGTTGTTGTTAATGCAGACTGTGTCAAGAATAAGGCAATGCCTGAACTTGTGACGAAGACTGCTGCACGAGCACCTCGTCAGCGCCGCGCAGCTTCCTAGGACCGCATGAATTATCAAGAAGCGCTCGTGTATCTTGACGAGCACGCCTCGTATGAAAAGACGGGCCGCGTTGAGACTCCGTCAACCGCAACTATTGAACGTCTTCTTGAAGTATTGGGCGATCCGCAGAACGACTTTCGCGTTATCCATGTAACAGGCACAAACGGAAAAGGTTCAACGTCGCAGATCATCACACGGTTGTTGATGGCTCACGGTCTCAAGGTGGGCACGTATTCGAGTCCCCATCTCGAGAATGTTCGAGAGCGTATTCAAGTCGATGGTGAACCGATTGCTGAGATTGATTTTGCTGATTCAGTAGCGGCAGTGGCAAATGCAGAAGGTATTGGCACGGTTCGTCCGTCATATTTTGAAATTATGACTGCAGCTGCGTTTCGTTGGTTCTCTGATGATGCAATTGAGGTCGCAGTTATCGAGGTTGGAATGTTGGGTCGTTGGGACGCAACAAACGTGGTGAAACCAGATGTCGCAGTGATTACGAATATTGCACTCGATCACACTGAATTTGCTGGTCCAACGCTGGCACATATCGCCACGGAAAAAGCCGGCATCATCAAGCCTGGTTGCGTAGCGGTCATTGGTGAGGTGAATGAAGATCTTCGTTCACTTTTTACTGCTGAACCATGTGAAGAAATGTTGGTGCGAGGCGAGCAGTTCGATGTTGTCGATAATCATCTTGCGTTGGGTGGTCGTTCAGTTCACATCAGTACACATCGTGCTGAATATCTCGATCTATTTATTCCACTTCATGGATGGCATCAAGGCGATAACACAGCGGTGGCAATTGCAGCCGTTGAAGCCTTCTTTGGGTCGGCACTTGATGCAGAGACCGTGCAAGAAGGTTTGGACGGGGTTCTCATGCCTGGTCGCTTTGAAGTTGTTGGTCACCAACCTCTCGTCATTCTTGATGGCGCACATAACCCAGCAGGCGCAGATGTGTGCTCCAGTGTGTTCTTTGAAGACTTTGATCCACACGGTCGTCGCATCCTGGTGGTCGGTGCCTTGGGCGGCAGAGATATCAGCGACACTTTGTCTGCCCTCAAGGTTGACGAGTACGAATTGGTGATCTGTTGTACGGCACCTTCTCCCCGTGCCCGCCCTGGTCGCGAAATTGCCGATGTGGCACGTGGTATGGGATGTTCAGAGGTCGTGGTAGCTAACACAGTTGAAAAGGCCTGTGACATCGCTTTGGCAGATGCAACGAGCGACGATGCCATATTGGTGGCTGGCTCTCTGTATGTCGTTGGGGCTGCCAGAACCCATCTCCGTCGCGTTTTACCCTGACAGGTCTTGGGTTCGGGGGCAATCGAACGCTCCTGGCGTAGCCTGTAGCGCATGTCAGATCGCACACTTGTTTTGTTGAAGCCCGATGCCGTTGAACGCGGTCTTGTTGGGGCCATTTTGTCTCGTTTCGAGAACAAGGGACTGCGTATTGCTGCGATGGAATTACGCACTCTCGATGCCGCCATTCTTGCCCGTCATTACGAAGAGCATGTGGGCAAAGGGTTCTACGCAGAACTTGTTGCATTCATGGGCCGTGGCCCCGTTGTTGCTCTTGCCATCGAAGGTCCAGAAGACACCTGGGAAATCGTTCGCACAATGATGGGCGCTACAAACCCACGCAAGGCAGACCTTGGCACCATTCGTGGTGACTACGGCACATTGTTCACTGAAAACCTTGTCCATGGTTCCGATTCAGCCGAATCAGCCGCACGCGAGCTCGGAATCTTCTTTCCCGCCCTCTAAGGCGCGGGTAGTTAGCATTTCTGCAGAGTTGACGTTTCCACGCCAACTCAGGGAGATCTCTTTATGAATCGGAATAATCCTTTGTCGATGGGGCGTGACATTGCAATCGACCTCGGCACTGCCAACACCTTGGTGTACGTGCGCGGTCAAGGAATTGTTTTGAATGAGCCCTCTGTGGTTGCTATCGATATGCGCGACGGAAAGCCTGTTGCAGTCGGTTGGGAAGCAAAGCGGATGCTTGGTCGTACTCCGAAACATATTGAAGTGATTCGTCCATTGAAAGATGGAGTCATTGCCGACTTCGACGTGTGCGAAAAAATGCTGCGCTATTTCATTCAGCGAGTCACAACTAGTCGTTGGAGCAAACCACGAATGGTGATTTGTGTTCCATCTGGAATTACCGGAGTTGAACAACGCGCTGTGCAAGATGCTGCAGAATACGCAGGTGCTCGTCGTCCAGTGCACATCATTGAAGAACCTATGGCGGCTGCAATTGGTGCAGATCTTCCCGTTCATGAACCAAGCGGAAATATGATTGTCGACATTGGTGGCGGAACTACAGAAGTGGCCGTTATCTCACTTGGTGGCATTGTCGTTGCCCAGAGCGTTCGTGTGGCAGGCGATGAACTTGACGAAGCAATCGTTGCCTACGTTCGCGCGGAATATTCCTTGGATATCGGAATCAACACGGCAGAAGAAATTAAGATTCAAATGGCCTCCGCATGGCCTCTTTCGCAAGAACTCACCGGAGACGTGGGTGGCCGAGACACGGTTTCTGGCTTGCCTCGCACTATTGAGATCACTTCGGCCAATGTTCGCGACGCCATCGCAGAGCCAATTGCTGCAATCATTGACGCTGTGAAGTCAACTCTCGATCGCACGCCGCCTGAATTGGCAGCAGACATCATGGACCGCGGTATTTATCTGTCTGGCGGGGGAGCATTGCTGTCCGGAATGCCACAACGCGTCACTCATGAAACAGGAATGCCGTGTTACATAGCCCCTGATCCGTTGTATGCGGTCGCTATTGGTTCAGGCCGTGCGCTTGAAAACATCGAAGCGATGCGCGGAATGATGTCCTTCCCAGGACTCGATCAGCTGTAGTACTAATCCCGTGGCGGACTTATCCTTCACGCGTCGTCGGGCGATTCTCCTGCTGTCGCTTACGTCTGTGATTCTGATCACAATGGACCTGCGCGGTAGCTCGGTCATTAATTTTGCTCGATCAACATTTGGTGTTGTGTTCCGCCCGATTGAAAGCGCAACAAAAGTTGTTACTCGTCCAATAGGTAACGCATGGAACGGCATGACTCATTACAACGATGTTGTGAAAGAAAATCATCGCCTCAATGACCTCGTTGCATTTAGCGAAGGCTCCACTATCTCTGCAATCGCAAGCGTGCGTGAAGCCCAAGAGCTGCTGTCATTGAATGGGCTGCCCACACTGGCTGGGATTGCATCGTGTACTGCACAAGTGGTTGGGCAATCTCCATCAAACTTCACACAAACGGTTGAAATCAACCGTGGCTCAGAATGTGGTTTGAAAGTTGGAATGCCGGTTCTGAATGCTGCCGGAATGATCGGGAAAATCACCGATGTCTACAACAAGCGATCTGTTGTGATGTTGCTGACAGATCCTGGTTATTCATTGGCCGTGAAAGTTGTGAATATCCCTGCACCCACAACAACAACTACGGCGGCTCCGGGAACGCCAGTAGGTGACATCACTACGACGACTTCGACTACAACGACAACCACATTGCCGCGTGTTACAACTACAACTGGGATCCCGGGCTTTGTGCCAGGAGCCACCATCGCAACTTCATCAACACTCGCGCCGTTGCCAGGTGAGGTCACGGTTCCTGTTGGAGACGTGGGGCCTAATCAGCCAGGCAAATCAACCAGTTCAGAAATCACAGTGCCACCAGGCCTTGATGTTCCGTTGCGTGAGACAGGAGCTTTAGAAGGCAGAGGAATCTCACGTACCCCAATTGTTCGCTTTGTTGAAAATCAACCGAGATTCGGTGCGGTGCGTATTGGTTCTCCAATCATCTCTGCAGGTGGCGCAACATCTCTTGCGCCTCCTGACATTGTGATTGGATCTGTGAGTCGCATAGTGAACAGAACAGGAACGCTCGGACCCATTCTTGAAGTGACACTGGCGGCGAATTTGAAAAACCTGAACTTTGTCCGCATCTTGTTGTATCAACCATCCTCTGAACGAGTTGTCGCGCCATGATCCAGAGGGTGTTGTTGTTTGCAGAGAATCGTTATGCGCGTCTTGTTCTCGTTGGGCTGATGGTGTTGTCGTTGCAAACTACCGTGTTTAACGACATGCGACCGTTTGGTGTATGTCTGCAGGTCATGGTGTTGCTTGCAGCATCTGCTGGCCTTGCGCGCGGGTCAGATGTTGGCGCTATCGCCGGATTCATTATTGGCTTGTTGTATGACTTGGTTCTCACAACACCAATGGGCTTGTGTGCCGCAGTGTTTGCAATCGTTGGTTATCTCGCGGGTGTTGGTCAGTCATTGGTGTACGAACCGACGTGGTGGACGCGAATGTTGCTTGGTTCTACTGCAAGCGCCATAGGCATGATCTTGCTGCCCATCGCTTCCACAGTTACTGGTGCTACGGGAATTCTGAACGTTCGCGTTTTATTTGTGGCACTCATTGTTGGGTTGTTCAACGCAGTGCTGAGTATTCCCGCTGAGAGATTGTGTCGATGGGCGCTGACTGAACCGGCGGCTGTTCGCTAATGCCGCTCGAAAGCCGAATGTCGCGCTTGGCAATTCTCGCGACCGTCGCGATGTTGCTTGGGTCATTGCTCACTGTTCGATTGTGGTTCTTACAAGCCGTTGATGCGCCAGGTCTAGAACAGCGAGTACAAGAAGTACGAACACGAACTGTGAAATTGACATCAGAACGCGGACGAATTTTTGACGTTAAGGGTCGAATCATGGCTGACAATGAACGACTGCTCACCATCACGCTTGATAGAGCGGTCATTGCTGGGCCGTTGGCGCGCCAGCAAATGTGGAATCGCCTGTCGGGTGCCCTCAACATGTCCGTGCAGGAATTGGAAGATCGATATGTGTCGAAGAGGTACAACCAGTTGCAACCTGTGCCATTGAAAGAAGATGTTTCCGAAGACCTAGCAATCTTCCTGCGGGAACGGTCCGAGGATTATCCGGGCATCGACATCGTGGAGAATTGGCGTCGTGAATATCCATACGCACCGATGGCAAGTCATGTACTTGGGTTCCTCGGGGCAATACGTAAAAGCGAAACTACGTATTACAAGAATCTCGGTTATGACCCAGACGCACGTGTCGGGCAGTTTGGTGTCGAGCAAACATACGAGTCGGTGTTACGAGGTAAATCGGGATATGTGAAATACGAGGTGGATTCTCGCGGTCGAATACTTCGGTTGATTGAACGCAAAGAACCGATTCCAGGCAATGACTTGCAGTTATCAATCAACTTGGATATTCAACAATTTACAGAGCAAGCACTTCAGAATGAGTTGTTAGTGCGGCGCCGCACAGAAGCACCAACAGTGTTGTCGTTCGGACAACCAGACCCTGCGTATCCCGAAATCACGTATTACAAAGCCCCCGCTGGTTCAAGTGTTGTTCTGAATCATGAAACTGGCGAAGTTGTAGCAATGGCTAGTTATCCGAATTTCGATAACCGGTGGTTTAATGCGGGAATATCTTCGGACAAGTTTGCAGAATTGTTCCCGACAACAAAAGATCCAGACCAGTCAATCCTTGTGAATCGTGCAATTTCTGGGCGTTACAACTTGGGATCCGCTTTTAAACCTTTCGTAGCTTTTGCTGCGCTCAATAGCGGCCAATTAGCGGGTGGAACCAAATACACCCTGAAGGATGAAGGAACGTACAAACTGGAGAGCATTCCTAAAGAACGCTGCCAACTGAATGTGAAATGTATTTTCAAGAATGCTGTCTGTGGTAACGGTGCGCCATGTAAATATGGGCGCATCAATGTGGTTTCTGCACTTGCTATCTCGTCCGACGTGTTCTTCTATAAAATTGGTGAACAAATATTCACTCAACGTGGAAATAGGCCGGTGTTAGAAGAACAGGTGCGTTTGTTCGGATTTGGTTCTCCAACGGAAATAGATCTGCCATATGAATTTATAGGGACCATTCCGAGCAAGGCATTGAAACAACGTCTGGCAGCAAGTGGTGCCATCGCGAAAGATGAGGGAAAGGGTTTCTACGTCGGTGACAATGTGCAATTTGCTATTGGCCAAGGTCTCTTGTCTGCGACGCCGTTGCAATTAGCAGTGGCTTATGGCACTTTGGCAAACGGTGGGAAGGTCATGCGACCTCGCGTTGTGCATGCCATATGGGCCCCCGGTACTCCGAATGGTAAATCCGGCAGTGTAAACCTTGCTAGGGGCACTGTGTTGCAAAGTTTTGCTGAACCACAAGTAGTACGCGACCTTGATGCTCGACCTGAAATTCTAGACCCAATCGTCCGCGGGTTAACGAGAGTGGTGGAAGGTCCTGGTGTTCAATCAGACATTTATCACTCCACCACTGGGGAGAAACTTTTCCGTTCATACCCCAGCAGATCATTGCCGATAGCGGGCAAGACTGGCACCGCACAGGGCGCGGGCAATCTTCCATGGAATGACTCATCGGTGTTCGGTGCTTTCAGCAAAGACCCAAAGCAGCCGTACTCCATCGTTGCGTACTTGGAAAAGAGCGGATACGGGTCGCGAGCAGCTGCGCCGGTCGTGAAGTGTGTGTTCACCGCGCTAGCGGGGAAAACAACAGTAACTAAAGCAGTTCCTGCAGATCCATTAGACACAGCAAGTTTTGCGGTGGCCTCGCCACAATTGCTGCCGAACCCACTGTGTTTGGTTGGCATCGGATCCTCGGTGCGTGACTAATGAGCAGAACAATGTTTGCACGTCGTCCTGACTCTGGTTTAGGAAACATCAAGAGAGGTTTTGCGGCACCAACTCGAAATATCGATTGGATTCTCATGTCCGCTGTTGGTGCCTTGACCATCATCGGATCTTTCATCATTTATTCAGCGACTCGAATGAAGTTAATGAATCGCGGAGTTGATCCGTATCAAGTTGTCCAACGACAAATTGTATTTGTGATGATTGCCATCGTGGCGATGGTGGTCATTATGTGGATTGACTATGTGCAGTTGCGAGGCAATGCCGAGATGTTTTACGCCATCACCATGCTCTTATTGATTCTGGTGTTTGTTGCAGGCACGGTGAATGGTGGCGCCAGACTGTCATTCGATATCGGGCCTATCGCTGTTCAGCCGTCAGAGTTGGCAAAGGCAACGTCTCTATTATTTCTGTGTGGTTTTTTGTCTGAAGAAGATGGGGAAGATCTCGCATACGAGCGTTTCATACAAGCTCTGTTCATTATTGGTATTCCAGTATTTCTGGTAGGTATCGAACCTGACCTCGGTTCAGCCTCGGTCTTGGTGGCAGCGGCGATGGGTGTGTTGCTTGTGGCCGGTGCGCGCATGAGATACATCTTGTTGATTACTTCGATTGCAGTCGTCTCTGTCGTGGGTGGAGTGTTTTCTGGATTGGTCAAGGACTATCAATTACGCCGAATAACCGGTTTCCTGAACCAGAACTCTGATTCAGCCAGCTTGCAACAATTAATTTTGCAGGTGCGTTTTGCCAAGCGCGCGGTCTCCACTGGCGGATTCTTTGGCAAGGGGTATCTGTCTGGGCCACTGACCAACGGATCATTTATCCCTGTTCAGTCGACCGACTTCATTTTTTCAGCGGTGGGAGAGCAGTTCGGGATGTTGGGTGGGGGCATAGTACTTGGGTTATTTGGTGTAGTCCTGTGGCGGATATACCGCACAGCCCAACTCTGCCAGGACCGGCTTGGCACCTTGCTTTGCGCAGGTGTCTTCACCATGATTTTGTGGCAAGGATTCCAGAACCTCGGTATGACAATGGGAATTACCCCCGTGTCTGGGGTCCCGTTACCATTTATGTCCTACGGTGGTTCCCATACGGTGGCCTTTGCAATCATGATTGGCTTGGTTCAGAGCGTCCATATGCGGCGCTTCAGGTAACGAACGGGGCTATCCTGTTACTTGGCCGAGGATCGGTTGCGCCAGTAGTGGCAGCAGCCAGATCCGCATGGCGCGCTTGTTTGCGCGACGTGAGAAGGGAATTTCATGGACACGAACGGTTCTGCCGATAAATCGACAGACGATTACACAGATCAGCGAAGCACGCAAGGCGAGGGCCAATCAGGTCCAAAGAAACGCCGTCGTGGTTCTCGTGGCGGGAAAAATCGTACAAAGTCACCAGATGGTGCTGCCGGCAGCGAATCTGAACCAAAGGGTCCGGGCGCGCGCCCAGCAGGCCAGATTGCTGACCCGAATCGCAAACCTCAAATTGGTGACACCCGTCCTTCTGCAGTGCAAGCGCCTGCTGCCAGTTCAAATGGCGAATCATCTGGCAATAAAAAGCGTCGTCGTGGCGGTCGTGGAAAATCACGGTCCGGTGGCGGACCCGTGTTGCGCGGACCAGAGGTAGACGCAGAAATCATCGAGCGTCGCAAAGGACGAGAGCGCAATGGTCGTCCCGTCGGTCGATACCAAATGTGCGTGCAAGTTCGCGATGGAGTCACCCAGGTAGCGGTCATGGAAGGCCGCAGCCTGATGGAGCACTATGTCAGTCGCCCTGCCGATGACGTTGGCCAAATTCACGGAAATATTTATCATGGCCGTGTACAAAACGTGTTGCCGGGTATGGAAGCAGCCTTTGTTGATATCTCAACGCCAAAGAATGCTGTTCTGTATCGCGGCGACGTGCAATACGACCCAGAAGATGTTGAAACAAAGGACACCGCTCGTATCGAGCACATCTTGCGTTCGCGTCAAATGATTTTGTGCCAAGTAACTAAGAACCCCATTGGTGCAAAAGGCGCGCGCCTCACCCAGGAAGTGTCGCTGCCTGGTCGCTTCGTGGTGCTTATTCCTAATTCGAAGACGTACGGCATTTCAAAGCGTCTTGCTGATACAGAACGTCGTCGTCTGCGCCACATTCTTGATCGCGTGAAGCCTGCGCATCACGGCGTCATTGTGCGCACAGCCGCAGAACATGCAACAGAGCATGAACTCACTGCTGACATGACTCGTTTGTTGGAAGAGTGGACCAAGATTGAAGAGGCCGCTGCTAAATCAACCGGCCCGGAATTGTTGTATCGCGAACCAGAACTTGCAGTCCGAACAATTCGCGAAGAGTTCAACGCCGAATATCGCAGTGTTCTCATTGATGATTGGGCACTGTACGAAGAAGTGCACGGATATGTGTCTGCCTTTAACCCCGAACTTGCTGATCGAATTGAATTTTTCGATCGCGAAGTCGAACCCATCTCTTTGTTTGAAACGCAACATATTCACGAGCAACTGCACAAGGCCTTAGATCGCAAGGTGTGGTTGCCATCTGGTGGTTCACTCATCATTGAGCACACAGAAGCTCTCACGGTCATCGACGTGAACACCGGCAAAAACGTTGGTACTTCAAACCTCGAACAAACGGTATTCCAGAACAACTTGGAAGCAGCCGAAGAGGTGGCTCGTCAATTGCGTCTACGCGACATTGGTGGAATCATTGTTATCGACTTCATCGATATGGAGATCAAAGACAACCGCCGCAAGGTCATTGATTCGTTCCGTCAGGCCCTCAGCCGTGACAAGACTCGTACCCAGGTGTTTGATATTTCAGAGCTGGGCCTCGTCGAAATGACTCGTAAACGAATCGGGGAGGGCCTGTCAACGGCCTTTGCCATCGAGTGTCCAGAATGTGCCGGCCTTGGCTTCAAGGTCGATTTCGGCCTTCTCGACTAAGAAATTTCTCTAATCCCCCTAAAACATTGGTTCGGCGATTGTCGTAACCCCAACCCGCAGATAGGTTTAATCCCGCTATGTACGCAGTAATCGCCTCAGGTGGCAAACAAGAAAAAGTCTCTCAGGGCCAAAAGGTCCAGCTTGAGCTCTTGCATGTCGAAGACGGTACCGAGGTCTCCCTCATACCCGTTCTCCTCGTTGATGGCACCACGGTGCTCTCGACTCCCGACCAGTTGAAGGGCGCATCTGTCAAAGGACGCGTCATCGGTACCGAAAAGGGAGTGAAGATCAACGGCTTCACATACAAAAAGCGCACCAACCAGCGTCGTCGCTTTGGTCACCGCCAGCAATATTCTCTTGTTGAAATCACATCCATCGCGAAAGGCTGATCAACCATGTCAAAGACTAAAGGCGGCGGTTCTACACGTAACGGCCGCGACTCAAATGCACAACGACTTGGCGTAAAGGTGTTCGACGGAACACTCATTACAGCAGGCACAATTCTTATTCGTCAACGCGGCACTCGTACCCATCCAGGTAAGAACGTCGGCATTGGTAAAGATGACACATTGTTCGCAATGGTGAACGGAAACGTAAAGTTCGGCGAGCGTAAAGGCCGCAAAATTGTTGACGTTCTTCCTATTGAGCCTGCTGTTGAATAACTAAGAACTACATATTTTTCAAAAGGCGCACCTTCGGGTGTGCCTTTTGCGTTTATGGAACTTAATAGTCGGACAAGAGGGTGTCGATGCCCTGTGGCAGTTTGTCAGCTGGGTAATCAAGAAGGGTGACGGCTTGGCGACATGCAAAGCGGTCGGTCATGCCGCCGACATACGTGACTGCTTCGGTAATTGCAACGGCTGAACGAGGATCAAACGCGGTCTCTTGCCACGCTGGAAGCAACATTGGTGTCTCGATGTAGTGGTCGATGAGTGTGCGCAACATACTGATGACGCTGTTGGCCTGTGCTTTTGATTCAGGTCGATCATAAATTCGTTCGTAATTGAATTGCCGAAAAAGCGACAACGCTTCAGCAACATCAGGAACCATTCCGATGCGACCTGTCTGTGCGGTTGCGTCGATCATGCCGGTGATGAAGGCACCCAGTTGTTCGCGCCGTGTACTGCCGCAACGTTCACGAACAAGTCGTGGTAATTGATCGGGGGTAACAATGCCTGCGTCTACTGCGTCTTCAAAGTCGTGGCACACATAGGCAATGCGATCAGCCCAACTGACGACTTCACCTTCTGCAGTTTGTGGAGCTGGTCGTGACCAACTGTGATTGCGAATTCCGTCGAGAGTTTCGACGCATAAGTTAAGAGGAACGAGAACTTTGTCTGCGCCCCATACCGCGTGGTCATAGCCGCCGTCGATGTATGGAGACAGTGCATCTTCGCTTGCGTGACCACCGGGACCGTGTCCGCAATCATGGCCAAGCGCCATTGCTTCAGTGAGCGCGACATTGAGCCGCAAGACACGCGCAACGGAAACAGCCACTTGCGCAACTTCGAGTGCATGAGTAAGTCGTGTGCGTTGATGGTCGTCTGGGAAAACAAAGACCTGAGTTTTTCCGGCAAGTCGGCGAAAGGAAGATGCGTGCAAGATGCGGTCACGGTCGCGTTCGAAACAGGTGCGGTACGGATCTGCATCTTCAGCAATTGCTCTGTGGCCAGGACCAACTGCGTGAGTAGCAAGTGGGGCAAGAGAGCCCGAGAGGGATGCTTCTCGAGTTGACCGATCAGCAATGTCTTTGGTGCCAATACCGGCCCAGGAGTCAGCGTGCGCCACGGTGATTCCCAAAGCGGCATCAAACCCCGACATGGTGGAGACCCAGGTCACGCCTCGGTCTGTTGTTGATTCTTTTTCCACGTCTCCACGATAGGTGGCTGGTGTGTCGCCGAGATGAACAACAATGCGCCAGTAGCCTTGAGACAGTCTTATGAGTGTTTTTGTCGACGAAGCCCAACTGAATGTTAAAGGTGGCCAGGGCGGAGCTGGCTGTGTGGCCTTCCGTCGCGAGGGCCCAGAAGCAATGGGTGGTCCAAACGGCGGCGATGGCGGCAAGGGCGGCGATATCTGGCTTGTGGCAGATCGTAATGTTGCATCACTTTTGGCTTTTCGTGATCACCCGCATCGTCGCGCCAAAGACGGTGTCCACGGTAAGGGGAAGGACCTGCATGGTCGACGCGGTGAAGATTTGATCATTGCGGTACCCGAGGGGACTGTCGCGCGAGATATGTATACCGGTGAAGTCTTGGCAGACCTAGTGAATCACGGTGACAGGTGGATGGCGTCTCCTGGTGGTCGCGGCGGTCGCGGCAATGCAAAGTTCTTTAACAACCGTCGTCGTGAACCAACATTTGCTGAACAGGGTGAAGAAGCAACAGAGCGTTGGTTGAAGCTTGAACTGAAGTTGATGGCAGATGTTGCGTTAGTCGGTTTTCCGAATGCTGGCAAGAGCACATTCATCAGCACTGTGTCAGCTGCGAAACCAAAGATCGCTAACTACCCGTTCACCACTCTTGAACCGCATCTTGGTGTTGTCCGCATTGATGACACAACAGAGTTCATTATGGCTGATATTCCCGGCTTGATTGAGGGTGCAAGTGAAGGCCGTGGATTAGGTCATCAGTTCCTTCGACATATTGAGCGTGCGCGCGTCTTGTGTTATCTCATTGATCTTGTCGCACTTGACGGCATATCTCCCGATGAGCAACTGCGCATCCTGCAGCACGAAGTCGGGAATTATCGTCCTGACCTTCTCGAACGACCGTTCATCATTGTGGGTACAAAGACCGACAGTATTGACGCCGACACTCTTGCTGCGTGGCCACATCCGTCCATGTCTGCAATCACCATGACTAACGTGCGAAGCATTATCGGCTCTCTCGCACAGCAAGTGAAATATGCACGTCAAGCAGAGCCCACTGTTGAAGCCACCATCATCATGCGTCCTGACACAGAACACGCATGGGTTGAGCAAATGGGGGAGAACGAATACCGCATTCATGGTCGCAATGCCGAGAGGGTTGTGGCGCTGAACGACGTGACCACTCCAGTTGCCTTGAACTATATTGACGAAAAATTTGCCAAGCTCGGAATCCCCAAATTGCTGTCAAAAGCAGGGGTTCGAGAGGGTGACGTCGTCTGGGTTGCACAATTCAGTTTCGAATTCGTGCCAGAAGTGTGATGCTGTAGCGATGCGCGTCGTCGTCAAAGTCGGAACTTCCTCCCTCACCAACACAGAGGGCCACATCAAGACTGAAGTAATTCAGCTGGTGTCACAGCAATTGGCTGCAGCGCGTGCACAGGGCCATGAGGTTCTTCTTGTTACATCAGGTGCAGTTGCGTCAGGAGTAGCCGGACTTGGTTTAGCGGAACGTCCGAACGATGTTCTTTCTCTTCAAGCTTTATCTGCAGTCGGTCAACCACAGTTGATGGCTGCATACAACAACGCCCTTCGGGAGTTTTCGCTTGTTGGTGCACAAGTGCTTCTGGTGCCTCACGACTTTGTTGATCGTCAACAGTATTTGCACGCGCGTGACACGATTGGTCGACTTTTGGAGTTGGGTTGTATTCCCATCATCAATGAAAATGATGCAATCGCAAATAATGAAATTCGGTACGGCGATAATGATCATCTCGCAGCTCTTCTTGCCCACCTCGTGTCAGCAGACATGTTGGTGCTGCTAACGGATACCGCGGGTCTGTACACATCGGACCCACGAACAAATTCGGATGCAACAGTGATTTCTGTAGTTGCTGCTGACGACCCTCTGCTGTCAGTGTCGGCATCGGGTGCTGGCTCTGACAGAGGTAGCGGCGGAATGGCCTCGAAGCTGGCTGCTGCGCGTATTGCATCATGGTCTGGTGTAACAGCCGTGATTGCTGCTGCCGAATCTGAATCAGCAGTTATGGCGGCGATTAATGGTGATGCAGTCGGCACACGATTTTTACCACATGATCGTCAATTGTCTGCGCGGAAATTGTGGATTGCCTTTGCCGCAGAAGTTGAAGGTTCAATCGTTGTTGATACAGGCGCTCGTGATGCGTTGGTCTTGCGCGGTACCTCTCTGCTTCCTGCTGGAGTGACCGCAGTTACCGGCTCGTTTGACGTGGGCGCTGTTGTTGAGGTCGTTACTCAGTCGGGTGAATTACTAGCTCGTGGCCTAACGGCTATGTCGTCTGATGTTGTTGCAACAAGCATGGGCAAGCGCACAGCAGATCTTGTTGATCTTGCGGTCGTTGAAACCGTGCATCGCGATGATCTCGTTATTCTCACCAACCAATAGTTAGTTACAGCGTGGTCTCGTGGTCTGTACCCCGAGTAGGCATGACCGAGGCGAAGTTATGCATTTCAGGTACTCGAAGTGCGTACAGAGCAACGATGTAGACGACGAGGCCTGCGCCTATGCAAAGGAACAACTCAGCAAGCTGCGACATTCCTGAACGAGGATGCAGTACGTATTCAAGCGCCCACACGACTGCTCCCATCACCGCGCTACCAATGGTTGCGCGCCAAATAAGCGAAAGAAGACTCAGCCACTGAACAGCCGCATACTTCTTATGCAATAACCACAGGACCAGAACAGACGAGACCATGTAGGCAATGCCGAAGGAGAGTCCTAATCCGAGAACTCCGTGACGCCTGACTAAGAACAAAGCCAAGACGATGTTCAAAGTATTTTCAAACACATTGATATAGAACGGCGTGCGTGTGTCCTCGTGTGCATAGAAGCCACGGAGGCAAAAAATATAAACCGAGAACCCAGCTAAACCGATGGAGAAACCGGCCAGTGCACGAGCAGTGTTGTAGGAAGCGATTGAGTTGAAATGACCGTGTTCCAGAATTGCACTGATGATGGGGTGGGCGAGAATGACGATTGCCACTGATGCTGGAATCGTCAAGATGCTGATCCATCGAACGCCCGATGTCAGCCATGATTTGAATCCAGCAGTGTCTCCAGCCCGCACGCGCCGAACAAGTTCGGGAACAAATGTCGTAGCGATTGAAATTGCCAGAAGACCGTGAGGCAACATGAAGAAGGTAAACGCCTTGCTATATGCGTCTTGGTTTCCACTACCGGGCTCCGCGAGATTCTTGATAACCACGAGTGCGACTTGATTTGTTACGACATATCCAAAAGTCCACGATGAAAGCTTGATCATCGTACGCACTGCAGGATGGCTGAAATTGGGAGTGAAGCGAAGAGAGATGTTGGCACGTCGTAGTGCAGGGATAAGAACCAATCCCATAGCCATGACGCCCGCAGTGGCGGACATGGTGAAGAGCCAGAAGAAGGTGTGATCAGTAAGTACGTCTTGAAGACCAGGAGTTCCATCGCGAGTGAACGGAATGACGAGAAGCATCGTGATGGTGATGACATTCGACAACACAGGGCTCCAGGCAGCAGCAGCAAAATGGCGACGGGAGTTCAGGAGCGCTGAGCCGATTGCGGTGAGCCCGTAAAAGAAAATTTGAATGAGAAAAATTCGTGACATGACTGTGCCGACGTGGCGAAACTGTTCCGGATTGACAAGCGAGCTGACATGAAGCGAAAACAGACGAAAGATCAGAGGAGCAGCGGCTATAGCAATGGCCGTAGCAATTGCAAGAACGATGAGCGAGACAGAGACCACAGCGTTCGTGGCTTCGTCATCGTCGTCTTCAGCAAAGCGTGTGAACAATGGCACGAGGCTTGCTGCAAGGAGTCCGCCGACTAGCAGTTCATAGATCGAGTTCGGTGAATTGTTGGCCCCATCAAAAGCGTCTGCAAGCGCAGTCTGTCCAATGATGATTCCAAACACCACGACCCGCAATAACCCCGTCAGGCGAGACATGGCAGTCCCGATTGCGACAATAAGTGTGTCCTTGAACATGACTGGAAGGTTAGGTGCTGTGGCTGGGTGGAGTGGGGTACACGGGCCGTGGCCCAATGCTTTTAATTTGAGCACCCCCCACTAGATTGGAAGACTTATGGATAACCGCTTCGAATCTGTTCAATCTGTCCGCGACGGCCTTAAGGACGTCAATTACCTCGCAGACGACGGGATTGCCGGAGTTGTATTCCTGGCTGATCGCCTCGGAAAGCCAATTCTTGTAGAAGGCCCTGCTGGTACCGGTAAGACCCAATTGGCAAAGAGTGTTGCAGAAATGATCGGCGCCAAGTTGATTCGTTTGCAGTGCTACGAGGGACTCGATGAATCGAAGGCGCTCTATGAGTGGAACTACAAGAAGCAGTTGTTGCGCATTCAGGCCGACCGTAACTCTGACGCGTGGAGCGATATTCACGACGACATTTTTGGTTCCGAATTTCTTTTGACTCGTCCGCTGTTGGAAGCTATTACCTCAAAAGAACCAGTAGTTCTTTTAATTGACGAAGTTGACCGCGTAGAAGTTGAAACAGAAGCTTTATTGCTGGAAATTCTTTCGGAATACCAGGTGTCAATTCCTGAACTCGGAACAATTACTGCTACTCAGATTCCTTTGGTGTTCTTGACTTCAAACAACACCCGTGAATTGTCAGAAGCACTCAAGCGTCGTTGCTTGTTCCTTCATGTTGATTACCCACAAATGGATCGTGAAAAAGAGATTGTTCTTACGAAGGTTCCTGGAGTCACCGAGATGCTTGCAGATCAGATCGCACGCATTGTTCGTAGTATTCGTCAGATTGACCTGAAGAAGGCTCCATCGGTTAGTGAAACTATTGACTGGGCACGCACATTGGTATTGCTTGGTATTGGCACCATCAATGCTGAGCAAGCCAAAGAAACTCTTCACGTGCTCTTGAAGTACCAATCAGATATCGCAAAGGCAGCCAAAGAGCTGTCTGACGACTGAATCGATCGGCGCTGACGCATGCTCGATCTTCTGTCCGGGTTCATCATTGAGTTGAGAAATGCTGGTTTGCCAGTAAGTCTCACGGAGAACCTGGATGCCATGCATGCCATTTCGCATATTCCCCTAGAGGACCGCGAAGCATTTAAGTACGCACTCGGGGCAACCCTTGTGAAGAACAACGCTCACTGGCGTTCATTTGAGACTGTCTTTGAGGTGTACTTCAGTTTGCGCGGGCCAGAATATTCCATCACAGACGGTGACGGAGAAGGCAGCATCGACGATTTGTTGCAACAGATGCAAGAAGCCCAGATGAAGGGCGAAGGCAATGGTGGCGCTGGCGGAATGGATTCGCTCACACCTGAAGAACTCATGAATATTCTTATGAATGCTCTGATGAACGGCGACCAAGCTCTCATGCGCGCGTTAGCCCGTCAAGCAGTGCAGCGTTTCGCCGGTATGGAACCAGGTCGCCCAGTAGGGGGCACGTATTACCTCTATCGCACACTACGTAATCTTGATCTTGACGGCATGCTCGACAAACTTATGGAGGCAAGTAAGAAAGAGGTGGGCGGCGAACTCACCAAGCTCGAAGAGCGTCTTGAAAAGGACGAATACAACGACCGAATTGAAAAGTTCAAACAAGAAGTTGAAGCTGAAATCCGTCGTCGGTTGGTAGCTGATCGCGGTGCAGAAGCAATGGCAAAGACATTGCGTAAGCCGCTTCCTGAAGATGTTGAGTTCATGCATGCAAGTCGTGATGAAATGCAAAACCTTAAGAAGTCACTGCAACCGTTGACTCGTAAACTCGCCGCTCGTTTAGCGCGCAAGCGTCGTCACGGCCGCAAGGGGCCTCTTGATTTTCGCAGCACAGTCCGCCACAGCCTTGCCTACGGCGGTGTGCCTGCTGAACCGAAGTTCAAATACCCACGTCCTGCCAAACCAGAGTTGATAGTCATTGCAGATATCTCAGGTTCTGTTGCCGCGTTTGCCCGGTTCACATTGATGCTGGTGTACGCAATCTCGGGCCAATTCTCCAAAGTCCGCTCGTTTGTTTTCATCGACGGAATTGATGAAGTTACTGAATACTTCAAGAAGACCGAAGACATCTCAGAGGCGATTCATCGCATCAATACAGAAGCTGACGTGATTTGGGTTGATGGCCACTCTGACTACGGTCATGCCTTTGAAGTCTTTTGGGATAAGTACGGAAAAGAAATTAATCCAAAGTCAACAGTTCTGTTGCTTGGTGATGCTCGCAACAATTACCACGCGTCTCAAGCGTGGGTTATTAAAGAGATTCGCCAAAAAGCACGCCATGTCTACTGGTTGAACCCGGAACCGCGTTCTTATTGGAATACCGGTGACTCAATTGTTGGTGAGTACGGCACTCATACCGATGGTGTCTATGAATGTCGCAACCTGCGTCAATTAGAGGCATTTGTCGAGAAGTTGGCGTAAGTCGCTGTGTCCAACACTCGACTCGTACTGATTCGCCATGGTGAATCACGAGCAACAGTTGAACGCTTTCTCGGGGGATCGCGTACTTGCACTGGCCTCACTGATTTTGGTCGGCTACAAGTACGAGCGTTGCGCGACCGTCTCATAACCGGGCGCGATGTTTCAGCAACTGTTTTAATATCTAGCAATTTTCCGCGAGCCGTTGAGACTGCTCAAATCCTGGCGCCAGCTCTTGGTTCGATGCCTATTCAAATTGATGCTGGCTGGGGAGAACACGACCCAGGTCCCGAACTAGACGGAATGTCATGGGACGTCTACATAGGCAAGTTTGGTACACCAACATGGTCAGACCCTGATGAAGTGATGTTCCCAGGCGGAGAGACTGTTGGACAATTTCATACCAGGGTTGTACGCACGTTGCGCGAAACCGTTCGCAAACATGAAGGTGACACGATTGTTGTCGCTTGCCATGGTGGAGTAGTTGACGCTGTCATGCGACATACTTTGCAGATGCATCAAACAGGCAAATTCGAACTCCATACTCTCAACACATCGATTACTGAGATTGTTCATATAGAAGGAAGTAAGTGGAGGCTTGTTCGGTATAACGATGCAGCCCATCTAGCAGCCCTTCAGACTGTTACTTCGCCTGATTCGTCGGCGTCGTAAATATGACAACGCAATTACCAATTGTAGTTGTTGGTGGCGGAACGGCTGGGTGCACTGTTGTATCCACGCTTGCAGCGATGACCACTCAGCCCATCGTTCTTATTGAACCTGGCACACCCAGTGTGCACGATGATGAATCAGCGTTCTTTACTGTTCTGTCCGATGAGGCATTGTCTCGTGAAGTGCAGACAACGTTGGTTGATGGTGGCATGGACATGCCGTATGTGCAGGCTCAGGTTCTCGGTGGAGGAAGTGCCATCAATGGATTGTTATTGACTGGTGAAGAGCCGTCTTTTTTGTCTGGTCTCACCCGAATGGCCACCGAAGCAGACTGTGGTCAAGTGGGTTCAGCGTTACTTGCAGAGAACGGACGATTCAGCAGATTGTGGTGGAACGGTGGACGCTGGAACCCTGGTCGTGCCGTGCAGCATTTGGTCGAGGAAGGCAGGGTGACGGTTATTCCAGAATCAGTCACATATCTGGAACATGCTCAGCGAGTAATCAAAGTCGCTCACACCACAAACGAAGCTATTGAAGGGTCTCTGTTCGTGATGTGTGCAGGAGCTCTCACAACACCAGCGCTGTTGCTGCATTCTTCGCTTGAACGTGCAGTCTCCGGTATTGGTGACGGATTACAAAATCATCCCACCATTACGTTTACTCTTCTCTTGAAGGACACTGTGTCGCAACAATTTGATGCCTCGGTGGTACGTGAATCACGCTCATCGTCTGGCGCTGAATTACTGACTGTTGCCTACGAACGAACTAATGCAGATAATGCGACAAACGGATTGATATCTGTATCTTTGATGAATCCGGAGTCACGCGGTGGTGTGTGGAGATCCAACACGGCGATGCAGCATGATTTCAATATGTTGGCAACCATGCGCGACAGAGTGGCAATGCGCGAGGCTGTACGTGAATTAATTTCCACCGCGATGGGCTCTTCTTTTTCTACTATTTCACACCAGGTTCTAGTTGATGCAGATGGAACCTCGGTGGAAGTGCTTGACGCAATGAAGAATGCTGAGTTGGATGAATGGATCGCAGACCATCTGACTGTTGTGTCGCATGCTGCGTCGTCCTGCCATGACATTGTTGACTCCGATGGCAAGGTGCGAGGCGTTGGAAATCTCTACATAGCCGATTCGTCTATATTGCACAGTGTGCCACCATGTTCGCCCGCCGGACCAGTGGTCATTGAGGCGGCGCGAATTGCGCGGGCAATAGGGGAGACATTGACATGAGCTACACGCTGGGACTGCACGAATTGGGCGATGGCTGTCACGCATATCTGCAGCCAGATGGTGGTTGGGGTTGGTCTAATGCTGGGCTAATTGTTGGCGATGGGGCTTCTTTGTTGGTCGACACTTTGTTTGATCTCAAGATCACCCAACGCATGCTCGACTCGATGGTCTCGGCGACTCGCGGAGCACCTATAACAACTGTTGTAAATACACATGCGAACGGAGACCACTGTTACGGCAATGAGTTGGTTGTCGGAGCAAACATCATTGCTTCGCACGCTACTGCTCATGAGATGGCAGAAGTGCCCCCGGCGATGTTGGCGGCTTTGAATAGCGCACCAGGAGAAATAGGCGATTTGTTCCGACATTTTTTCGGTGAGTTTGATTTTGAAGGCATTACGCCTGTGCTGCCGACAACTACTTTCACTGGGAAATACAGTTGTGAAGTTGGAGGGCGTGTAATCAAATTGGTTGAAGTCGGTCCTGCTCACACCCAGGGCGACACATTGGTTTTTGTTCCTGATGCAAAGACCGTGTACACAGGAGATATTTTGTTTATTGGTGGAACCCCAGTTGTATGGGTCGGGCCGCTAGAAAACTGGATCGCTGCGTGTGACCTTATTTGTGCCTCTGATGTTGACCACATTGTCCCTGGGCATGGTCCGCTAACTGACAAGGCGGGTGTCACGGCAATTCGTGACTATCTCTCATTTGTGCAGAGCGAAGCGACTGAGCGATTTAATGGCGGCATGGATGCCTGGGATGCAGCGCGCGACATTGCTCTCAACGGGTTTGAAAAATGGGGAGAGTTTGGTCGGCTTGCGGTCAATGTTGACACCGTATATCGATCATTGAGCCCCGCACATAAGAGTCCAGATGTCGTCGAACAGTTCAGGCGGATGTTTGCGCTTGAACTGAAGCATTAACCTGCGAAAGTTTTCTTCGGACCACCACAACCCATGCGGCGAGTGCAACCATGCTGAAGAAGAACCATTGAAACGCGTATGACAAGTGTGGACCTTCGTCAAGTGGCGGAAGAGGAACTTTGGCAGGCCACTGTGAATTCGGCTTCGGTATCTCTGTAATAAGTTGCAAGAACATTGGTTCAACAGTTCCACCGACGTATGTAGAAATGAGCGGAACATCAAAACGCTGAAACTCAGTGTTGCCAGTATCTGTGGAATCAATCGGTCCGAGCGCCGATCGAGACTGAGACGCACGAAGATATCCGACAATTTCTAATTGCCCAGTGGGGACAGAAGGAGTCGGCATAGCAAGTGGGACGAAGCCACGGTTTACAAGAATTGTCCGATTGTTGAGCGAGGTAAATGGCACTGTCGAGTCGTATCCGGCAGATCCGTCTTGTGAGCGATTGATGACAGTGACTGCCTTCGACGAATCGTATGAGCCAGTGATCCTGACTCGGACCCACTCGTTTGCCGCTTTGTTCCATTTAGTGGGAACGGCTTGATCAAGGGTTTGAAGTGGGGTTGATGTGTGTGCACGCAGAACAGAATTAAAACTCTTCTTTGCATCAAGACGGTGTAACTGCCAAAGACCAAGATTAAGCATCAACAATATAAGTGACGCAGCGCCGATATGAATCAGGATCCAACGAGGAGAAAGCAGTTTGCGCACCATGCGCTAGCAACACTATCGGCGTTGGATATAGCGACTACGGTAAGTTGCGTGGGGCACAGGGAATACACCGAAGACAGCATTGACTCTGAGTTTTGGCGGGAAGTGTTCGACGCAGATGTTTCGGCAAGCCCTCCTAAACGAATCGGCGAAGGTCAAGTCGGCATGAACTTACGGTATGTGCTGAAGTCGGATGACTCGTCAGTACCGTCGTCTATATTGCAATCGTTCTGGAAGACATGTCGCCATCTGAGCAGGGTGACCAAATCAGAGGTTGTGGAATAGAAGAGGCTCGGCTTGCAGTCGCAGAACTGAGTCGTTTGCACGGCCCTCGCTGGAATGACCCGACATTGTTCAATATCGATTGGTTGCAACGTCGCGATCCAGAAGATGGTGCTCGCTTGCATGGTTTGTATTCGTTATTCAAGCCTGGGTTCCTAGGAATTTATAACGATGCCATTTTGTCTGAGACAGGCCAGGAAGGCCTGGACTTCGTGAATCAACTGGAGAATTTGATTCCTGCTTATGTAGCGGCAAAAAATGAACCGTTCACTGTGACTCATGGTGACTATCGGCTCGACAACTTGCTGTTCGCTACCACCGCAGATGGTGTGCCGTGTGCTGTTGTTGATTGGCAAACCCCAGGCCACGGTAACGGTGTTGGTGATCTTGCTTATTTCATTGGTGCGGGATTATTGCCACATGACAGACGAAAGTACGAGTGGGAACTTGTTGATTTATACATTGCCGGAATTGAATCGTACGGTCACCGCGTTGATCATGAATGGGTCAAAGACCATTACCGCAAAGAAGCAATTTCAGGACTTGTAATGGCGGTTATTGCGTCGCAGATTGTTGGTCGCACAGATCGCGGCGACAAGATGTTCGAAGTAATGGCTACTCGACATATTGTTCAAGCACTTGAAAATGGAGCTCTGTCGCTTCTATAAAGCGCGATGCTCAACAAGTTGTTTGACGAGGTTGTCCATCGCTGTGGTTTCCTGCTGGGCGAGTGAACTCAAAGAGGAGTATCGCAATGGCAGAAGAGTCATCATCGCTTCCCATGTGGGGCATTCAACCCCGAGCAGTGAACTAACGGCTGTACGCAGGCTATTAACAGGGTCCTGGTCATACGTGTCGAGAAGGGTTTCGACTTCCTTCTTGGTCAATGTGTGCACGCCAGAATCGTAGGCGTGATAACCCACTCATAGGGATACCGAACAGACTTGCTACGGTTCTGTGAAGCAGATCGAACCTTGGGGGCAAAGAGATGATTACTTGGAATTACGGAGTGATGTGGAAGGGGATTGCGAAAGCAGACCCGGCGCGTCCCGCACAGATGTTTGGTGATGCCGTGTATTCATGGGGCGACTTTTATCAGCGGTCCAACGCACTGGCCGCAGACATGTTGGTAGCGGGGCTCGGAAACCAAGCAAAGGTTGCTCATTATCTTTACAACTGTCCGGAATATCTTGAGGCAACATTTGCTTCGTACCTTGCCGGGTTTGTACCGGTCAATACGAACTATCGGTACGGCCCAGAAGAGATCACGTACCTGTTTGATAACTCTGACGCGGAAGCCGTGGTGTTTCATGCAGTCTTTGCAGATTTATGTGCGCAAGTTCGACCAGAGTTACCGAAAGTGAAGCGGTGGTACATGGTTCCAGATGAATCAGGAACAGCATTGCCATCGTGGGCGATTGATTACAACACGGTGGTCACTAAAACTGTTGCAGATATTGTTCCCCCAACACCATTGTCAGATGATGACATGCTCTTTTTGTATACGGGCGGCACCACAGGTATGCCCAAAGGCGTTATGTGGCGTCAAGAAGATTTGCTTCAAGTACTTGGCCGAGGTGGCAATGCCATCACTGGTGTTGCTCCAGCAGATTCAATGGATGAAGTCATCAGTCGTGTTCAGCCAGGAGGTGTCGGAATACGCACGCTCGTTGCTTGTCCACTCATGCACGGAACTGGACAATTTTCTGCGTTTATCACCCTTGCAATGGGTGGATGCATCATCACAATGCCGAATCGAAATTTCGATCCAGCATTGCTGTGGCAAACAGTGCAAGATCGCGGCATCAACTCCATTGTGATTGTTGGTCAGGCTTTTGCTGGTCCGATGCTCGAGTCGCTTGATGCGAATCCCACACGGTGGAATCTTTCTAGCGTCGTACAGATGGGTTCATCTGGTGTTATGTGGAGCCAAGAGAATAAGAATGCTCTGCTTGAACACATTCCGCAAATGCTCATCACTGACAGCTTTGGCTCATCTGAAGCAGTTGGCATGGGAATGTCGGTAGCAGCCAAGGGTGCTGCGCCAAAGACTGCACAGTTTGCTCTTGGACCCAACTGTGTTGTGTTCACCGAAGACGGAAAGCGAGTGCAACCTGGATCTGGTGAAAGTGGATTAGTGGCTGTCGGTGGCGCCATTCCAGTCGGCTATTACAAAGATGAAGTTAAGACGGCTCAGACATTCCGTCAGTTCGAAGGCCGCCGTTGGACCGTGCCAGGCGACTGGGCAGAAGTTAATGAAGATGGCACTCTGCATCTCCTTGGTCGTGGTTCCGTTTGTATCAATACGGGCGGTGAAAAGGTATTCCCTGAAGAAGTGGAAGAAATGGTCAAAACCCATTCATCAGTTCGAGATGCAGTCGCAGTGGGCATTCCAGATACTCGATTCGGAGAAACTATTTGTGTTGTCGTAGAAGCTGAGCCCGGAGAAACACCGACACTTGAAGTTCTGTCGGCGCACGTAAAGGCTCGACTCGCTGCGTATAAAGCACCGCGAAATGTGGTTGTTGTGTCAACCATTGGTCGTGCACCAAACGGCAAGGTTGATTACAAGCGATTGAAGCAACACGCGATCGACACACTCGGCACAAAGTGACTCACGCCGCCTCATTGCGTTCGCGCCTGTCTGGTGGCGAATCCGTATTGATGCCGGGCGTGTGGGATCCATTGTCTGCGCTTCTTGCAGAGCGCGCGGGTTTTCATACTGTATTTGTGTCGGGCTTTGCTGTTGCCGGAACGCTCTTGGGAGAACCAGATATCGGCATTGTTGATCAAGCGAATATGGCAGACGTTGCGAGGCGCGTATGTGCTGCGGTGCCCAACATGTGTGTAGTGGTGGATGCAGACACGGGGTACGGCGATGAGCGAGATGTTCAAATAACTACCGAGTTATGGGAATCGGCTGGCGCGAGTGGAATGTTCTTGGAAGATCAAGTCTGGCCAAAGAAATGCGGTCACATGGATGGAAAGCAAGTAATTCCGACGCAAGAGTGGTTGGCAAAGTTGACAACCGTAATGCGAACCCGTTCGGATATTTTCGTCACGGCGCGTACAGATGCTCGCGCGGTGAACGGTGTAACTGACGCGTTAGAGCGTGGTCGCATGGCCCGCGACCTTGGAGTCGATGCCGTGTTCGTCGAGGCTCCACAATCGCTTTCTGAATTGGACGAGATCGCTGCGGCACTTCCTGATGTAGTCCTGGTGGCAAACATGGTGGAAAAGGGAAAGACGCCCCTGTTGACCCCATCTGAATTGGCTGACAGAGGGTTTACGCTCATCGTGTCCCCACTGTCGGGCCTTCTGTCTATGACCAAGGCTTTAGGTGATGCATACGGTCGACTGCAGTCATTTGGCACTTTGAGAGACCATCTCGGGACCATTACGGCATTCGATGAGTTCACCGACATTGTCGGTCTACCAAAACACCTCGCTAACGACGCCGAACACCGCTAGTCTCAATCTCACATTAAGAGAGACCAATTGGTCCGGCAACCGGGGTGACAAGCGCACGGTGCCTCCTCATCGAAAGGTGAGGGATGTGGTTCCGCAATCCAGCGGAGCAACAGGTCAGAAGTCTTTCTTTCGTACACATATTTTGTACCAGCGAAAGGGGACACATGAACGAGCCATACCGTCATGACCCTGCGCCGTATCCAGCCTCTGGCGGATGGACTCCTGATCAACCTGCTGGTCATCGTCAGTTTCACCAGTTTGCGCAAACACGCCCTTTCTCTCTTGAAGGCGGTGGATCCTTGCGCGATGTCACGATTGCATACGAGACATGGGGCACTTTGAATGAGGACGCCTCTAATGCAATCCTCGTGTGTCATGCATGGACGGGCGATAGTCATGTAGCTGGTTCTGCTGGCAAAGGTCATGCAACACCCGGTTGGTGGGAAGGTGTCGTTGGTCCTGGGAATGCTATTGATACCAACAAATATTTCGTTGTGTGTTCGAACGTGCTGGGCGGATGTCAAGGTTCAACAGGTCCTGCATCGCCGCATCCTGACGATGGCGAACCGTACGGACTTCGCTTTCCTGTTGTCACAATTCGAGACATGGTGCGTGCGCAGGCTTCTCTTGCTGACGCACTCGGAGTTAACATTTGGCGAGCAGTTGTTGGTGGCTCCATGGGCGGCATGCAGGCTCTTGAGTGGGCAATTACGTTTCCTACTCGTGTGCGGGCGCTGATCGCAGTTGCCACGTGCGCCGAGGCTAGTGCGCAACAAATCGCATGGGGCTCTATTGGGCGTCGTGCATTGCTGATGGACCCGGCGTATCAGAACGGTGACTATTACAACGCAGGACCAGACGGCGGCCCATGGAATGGCTTTTCGGTGGCGCGCATGATTGCCCAAGTGACTTTCAGAACAGATTCAAAATTCAATGAGAAGTTTGGTCGGCAATTGAAAGATCAGAATTTCAACTCCGACGGCATTGATCTATTCTCACGCTTTGAAGTAGAGGGGTATCTCGATCATCACGGTGACCGATTGGTGCGTCGATTTGACGCAAATAGCTATTTGTACATTGGTAAAGCCATGGACCTTCATGACATTGGTCGTGGCCGTGGCGGCCTCGAAGCTGCGTTGGCTCGGATCAAGGCGCCCACTCTGACCGTCAGCATTGACTCAGATATCTTGTATCCCGCATACCAACAAGAACTGATTCAATCTCACTTGACGAATAACGATCCGCGCAATGCGCACAAAGAGATACAGAGCGTCGAAGGTCACGATGGCTTCCTCATCGAAGTTGTGGCTGTGGGCCGACATATTTCTGAATTTCTCACTGCCACTCAATAATTTCTTCCTTTATACGTGGAGACGCGTATAAAGCACGAACGCGTGAAAGAATGGGAACCGTGGCTATTGGACTACTTCTCGCATCGAAATTGTCGGTCAATCTGATCGGCGGGGGACTAGTCATCCTTGGCCTCACTCTCCTGGTTGCAACGTTGGCCTTCTGGCGATCAGCCATTGAAGATTCAGCTGTATTGGCACCTCTTGAGATCATGGCTGACAGATCCTTTGCGCGAGCTGATCAAGCAAAGAGAACAGAAATGCTGAATGACGTTCGAACAGATGGTGCTGAACCGATCATCCATCACATTGCACCAGCCGTTCTGATGCGTGAGCCGATCTCGGAACCTCAAAAACCGTTCCATGATTCATACCCACACGAAGATGATGCAGTCGATGTTCTGCCTTCCATCATTGACCCTCTTCTCATTCAACAAAAAAACAAGGAGTAAGCCATGGCTGCATTTGATCCAAACGAAATGATTACGCGTTTTCGCGACAGGGCAACGGCGGTGCGTAAACGCCCATTACCGCCAATTGCCGGTGAAGAACGTCAACTGTTCATCGCAAACTCTGAAACTGATTTCCGCGATTTTGCAATCATTGGCGATGCAGTTGCTTCGCTGGAAGATGGGATTCTTACTCTTCGTATTGATTTGAATCCACCTTCGAAGTGACCTCAATTGACGCTTCGGCGAAAAGTTCCTTTCGCAGTCGCGACGACATCCATGTTCTCGCTGCAATTCTTGCGGTGACGGCGTGGGGTATCGGCCCCATCTTCAATAAGGCACTTTCTGTCAGCACATCAAGCATTGTGTTCTACCGAATGCTGTTCGGTCTTCCCATCATGGTGGGAATGGCATATCTGAATGGTGGCAGTCTGAACAAACACGTGATTCGAAAGGCTGCATTGCCCGGCTTTATGTTTGCGATGTCCTTCATCACAGGTTTCGCCACCGTCAAGATGACCTCGATAGCGAATGCCACAATGGTCGGGACTTTGCAGCCAGTACTTGTTTTATTTGTGGCTCCGAAATTATTCGGTGAAAAAATTACGAAGCGAAAACTTCTGTATTCGGTTAGTGCAATGGCTGGAGTTCTGGTGGTCGTGATGGCTGCAGCATCAACGAGTGGTGCTCATCTCAATGGCGACCTTCTGGCAGTACTCAATGTATTTATCTGGACCACATACTTCGTGATGTCAAAGAAGAGACGAGACGAAGGTATTCATTCTTGGTCGTTCATTGCGGCTGTGTTTTTTTGTGCGTCGATTATTGTTTTGCCATATGGCGCAATCACCAGCAATGACCTCGGATCCATGCATGTCAGCGATTGGTGGTACATCATTGGAATGGCACTGGGACCAGGCGTCATTGGTCACGGAATGATGACATGGGCACAAGGGCACATCGATGTGTCGCTCGCCAGCCTGCTCGGACTCATTAGTCCGGTCATCTCATCAATTTTGGCGTGGTTTTTCTTTCAACAATCTCTCACTCCGTTGCAATTGCTTGGCGGGGTCATTGTCCTTGCGTCCCTGACGGCTCTCGTGCGTTTGCAGGGCAAGATGAGCGCTGAAACGCTTGTGGTGCACGAGACGTAAGGCAAGTGGCACCTCGGTTCAATCTCGCTATGCTGTAGTTCCACGCGGATGTGGCTCAGTGGTAGAGCATCACCTTGCCAAGGTGAGGGTCGCGGGTTCGAATCCCGTCATCCGCTCCATAGATATGGGCCCCCTTCTTTTGGGGGCCTTTGTCGTATCTGAAGGGGGTTCAGATGATTCAGTTTGGTGTGCACGTAGGGGCTCAGAATGCCACTGTTGATGAATTGCGTACATTGTGGAAGTGGCTAGATGAAGCTGGCAGCGATTGGATCTCGCTCTGGGATCACTTGTACGAAGCGCCACCTGCTGGCGGCACTCAGCCCCATTTCGAAGCGTTTTCCATGTTGGGCGCATTGGCAGTGGACACCAGTCGCGCGCGCATTGGTTGCTTAGTGTTCTGTTCGCAGTATCGCAACATCGGCGTGTTGATGAAGGGTGCGATCTCTGTTGATCATTTATCTAACGGCCGATTCGAATTGGGTATGGGAAGCGGTTGGCACGACCAGGAGGCCACAGCGTTTGGAATCGATTTCCCTTCGCAAGGGCAACGCTTCAAAGTTCTTGAAGGACAATTGCAAGCAATCAATAAATGGAAAGCAGGCGAGCGCGTTACTCAGTCAACGCCTGGTGTTGAATTGCGCGATGCATCAATGGTGCCCGGAATTCGCGGCCGTATGCCATTGTGGATCGGCGGACTCGGACCAAAGCAAACGTTGCGAATGGCAGGTGCCTATGCAGATGGTTGGAATGCGGCGTATGCAAGCCCATCGCAATACAAGGAACTCAATGGAATTCTTGATGACTGGTGCGCGACAGCAGGACGTGAGCCATCTGCAGTGGAACGCAGTATCAATTTGTCGTTCGGATTAAGTACAGAAGATGTGGGCGTTGTGAAAGATCAACTGCGTACACAATGGGGAGCTGCTGCTGACCGCATCATTGCCGGTTCCTTACTCGGGCGGCCTGAAGACGTTATGGAACAAATTGCGCCCTTTGTCGAAGCAGGTGCACAACTCATCAATATTGCAATTCGTCCGCCATGGGATCAAGATCTCCTTGCAGAATATTTTCGGACGATTGTTCCGATGATGAAGAAGGAATGGTCCTAGTATTCGCCTATGAAAATAGGTGTACAACTTCATCCACAAGCAACCACAGTTAAGGCCATGCGCGAGTCGTGGCGCGCAGCAGATGCAATGGGTGTTGACTCGCTGTGGGTGTGGGATCATTTCTACCCGCTCTACGGAGACCCAGAAGCACCTCACTTCGAGGCGTACACATTGCTTGCTGCAATGGCGGCTGATACTTCACACGCAACCGTTGGTGCATTGGTCACATGTTTTACGTATCGCAATGCACAATTGCTTGCGGATATGTCTCGCACTATTGATCACATTTCTGATGGTCGATTTATTCTCGGAATTGGTTCAGGCTGGTTCGAACGTGACTACACCGAGTACGGATACGAATTCGGTACAGCCCCAGAGCGCCTGAAACTTCTTGCTGCAGGTATCCCTGTCATTAAGGAACGCCTATCGAAGTTGACTCCTGGACCAGTGAACGGTCACATTCCATTGATGATTGGCGGAAGCGGAGAAAAGGTCACATTGAAATTGACCGCGCAACATGCAGATGCTCATAACGCCTTCGGACCTGTTGATAATTTCCGTCACAAGATGGAAGTACTCGATCAGTGGTGCGAGAAGCTGGGCCGCAACCCTCGTGAAATCGAGCGAACAGTCGGAATCAACGCCAAAGACCTGGTTGATGCAGCCGCCTACGAAGAAGCTGGCGCTGACCATCTCATTGTTATGACTGGGTCCCCCTTTGATCTGGAGCCAGTCGAAAAGTACTTGGCACAACGCTAAGAGACTCCGACATTCTGGGCATTCGTTTCTGCGACTACGGTTCGATGTAATCCGAATGTGCCGGGGGGCGTATGAATTTAGAGACAGTGTTGTATGACGTTCGCGATGGTGTTGCCACCATTACGTTAAATCGTCCAGAGGCCATGAACGCATGGACACCACAACTCAGCGATGAGTTGTCATTAGCGATGGGTGCAGCCGACGCTGATGATGCCGTGCGTGTTGTCGTGTTAACGGGAGCAGGTAAAGCCTTTTGTGCTGGAGCCGATTTAAGTGCAGGCGAAAGCGGATTCCTTGCAGGTGGCCGAAGTGTCCAAGGTGGTCCACGTCTCATGCCGTACAAAGTGCGCAAGCCCGTTATTGCAGCCATTAACGGACACGCTGTTGGTGTGGGTATCACGTATCCGATGTTGTGTGATATTCGCATCGTGTCTGAGACCGCAAAGATTCAATATGCCATGGTGCGACGTGGAATCTTGCCAGAGCTTGGCTCGCACGTGTTGTTGCCACGAGTAATCGGGTTTTCTCGCGCAGCTGATTTGTTACTTACAGGTCGGCTCATCATGGGCACCGAGGCTGCGGAAATGGGGCTCGCATCTCGTGCAGTTCCGGCAGACCAAGTACTGGCAGTAGCAACAGAAATGGCACGAGATATTGCCATCAATGTGTCGCCCGTTTCAGCCGCACTAGCAAAACAGTTGATGTGGGACGGAATGAACACAAGCGTTGACAACATGATTGCGACTGAAGGCAAGTTACTGCCTGGTCTCGCTGCAGCCCCCGATTCCGCAGAAGGGGTGCGAGCATTTTTCGAAAAGCGTGTTCCGCTGTGGCGTTCTCGGGTCTCGTCTGACATTCCCGTTATCCCGAAGTAAGGTTCAGATATGCAAACAGCTCACATCAACGGTATCGATCTCGCTTTTCAAGATTCAGGCGGCAAAGGTCCAGTCGTCATTCTCAGCCATGGCTTCCTCATGGATCACACAATGTTCGATGCGCAAGTGGCTGCACTGAAATCGACACATCGCGTGATCACGTGGGACGAACGTGGATTCGGCGGAACATTGGCTACCGGCGATTTCACTTACTGGGATTCTGCGAACGACGTTCTTGGCTTGATGGATCATCTCGGCATTGAATCTGCGGTCATTGGCGGAATGTCGCAAGGTGGGTTCTTGTCGCTTCGTGTTGCACTTACTGCTCCGTCGAGAGTCAAGGCTTTGATACTTCTTGACACGCAAGCCGGCACAGAAGACCCTGCAACTGTCGAGCCATACAACCAATTGCACGCAGCATGGGTAGAACATGGTGCCGTTGCTGTGCAAGATGTCATTGCAAGTCTGATTCTCGGCCCTGGCGAGTGGCCCGAATGGTTTGCCAAATGGGGCGCTATGGTGCCAGACCAATTCACAAAGGCATTTAATTGTCTGATGCATCGTGATGACATCACTGAACGTCTGGGTGAGATTACGTGCCCCGCGCTCATCGTGCACGGAACTGCAGACGTGGCTATTTCGATGGAAAAAGCCGAGGTGCTACGCGACCGTATCGCCGGCCCCACCACATTGGTACCTATTGACGGCGGTCCTCATGCTGCAAACATGACCCATTCTGAGCCCGTGAACAAGGCCATCGTCCAGTTCTTGGCGGCACTCGACTAACTGAAAGAATGGCCTTTCAAAACCATGGGAGACACATGCCATTAGAACTAGATCTAGGACCTGCTGCACAAGCATTTCGTACTGAACTTCGTGAGTGGTTAAAGACCAACATTCCAAAGGAACTTATTGGTGTATCGGCCGATTCTCTTGCACGCGGCAATATGACCGCAGCCGGAAAAGCATGGGTGAAGACACTCACTGATGCTGGATACATGTGTGTGTCATGGCCGAAGGAATACGGCGGTCGTGGACTCACTGGTATTGAAGTTGCTGTGATGAATGAGGAGTTCTCTCGCGCTGATGTTCCTCGTGTTACTCGTGGCATGGGTGAGTGGCTTGTTGGCCCGTCCATCATTGTGTGGGGAACCGATGAGCAGAAGAAAGAATTCTTGCCACGCATTATTGATGGCACACACCGATACTGCCAAGGTTTCTCAGAGCCCGATGCAGGTTCCGATCTTGCAAGTTTGAAAACTCGCGGAATCATCGACGGTGATGAAGTAGTTATCACTGGTCAAAAGGTGTGGACTTCAGGCGCAACCGAAGCAAACATGATGTTCTGCTTGTGCCGTACTGACCCTGACACTCCTAAGCATCAAGGCATTTCCTATGTTCTGTTGCCAATGTTTACGCCAGAAAAGAAGTCAAATGGCATCGAATTGCGTCCGATTCAACAGCCACACGGCGCATCGCATTTCACAGAGACGTTCATGACAGAGTCCCGTGCGCCCATCACCAACATCATTGGTGGCATGAACAATGGTTGGCGCGTCACCATGACAACACACGGAAACGAGCGCGGAGGAAATGCAACAACTCAGCACGTTGAATTCACTCGTCAGTTCTGGGACGGCGTCAAGCTTCTGAAAGAAAAGGGTCTCACTTCTGACCCTGTTGTTCGTCAAAACTTGGCATGGGCATTTTCACATGTTGAAATCATGCGTTTCCAAGGCCTGAAGTTGTTGTCCGAAGTCCTTGCACGTAAAGAGCCGGGACCTGCAGCATCAATCAACAAGATGTTTTGGTCAGAGTACGCACAGAAGTTCAGTACGTTCATGGTGAATGCACGTGGAGCCGATTCCATGCTGATCGAGAACGACAAAGACGGTAAGTACGAAGTTGATCGCTGGATCGGTTCCATGTTCCAGCATCGTTCGTCCACCATCTGGGGCGGAACTGCACAAGTGCAACGCAACATTGTGGGTGAACGAGTGTTGGGCCTGCCCAAAGAGCCAGACCCAACAAAACCTCGTCCGAACCCGACCTAGACCTCGTCGTCTTCTTCGGCGTGTTTGCCGGTCTCAAACGCTGTTCCCCGAACAGTGTCTTCCTTGCGGCGCTTCTTCTCGCGCATATTGGAGACCGCGTCAGACGTGCTTGAGAACGCAAGACGAGCATTCTTGCCGTCTCGCTTCCACTGTTGTGTATCGCCGGAGTGAATGCCCATTTGTGCGGCATCGGCATAGGCATCAATTCCAGCTGAAAGATAAATGAATGACCAACCGTCCTGGGTGCGCTTTTCGATCAGTTCCCGAATTTGCGCCAGATTGAATTCGCGGCTTTGATTTTCTTCGCCGTCAGTGATGGTGACGAAGATGATGTCCTCGGCCTGTAATCCCGCAGCGATGCGAGCTGATTGATCGACCATGGTGCGCCCAATCAGTAGCCCAGTTGCGTCGAGAAGAGGCGTACCACCGCGGGGTTCAAACGTTTGTGAATCCAGGTGAGTGATCTCGGGAAGAGGGGCTCCCCAGATCGTGACATCCTGCGGATCTTGCGAATCGAACTGCACGATGGTCATTCGTGCATCTGCTCCGTTACGAATCTGCTCGTCGATGAATGTGTTGAAGCCACCGATTACATCGTTAGCGATGGGAGCCATAGAGCCAGATCTGTCGATGAGGGTGACGAGGTGAGTTGAGTTCGGGGTAGTAGTGGACACGGGATCTCCTTATGTAGAGCCACCATTAAGGTGGTATCTACAATAATAGGGCAGGGGTGTGTCAGCGCTTTTTAGAGGTGCCAGCAGGGCGGACTTTGTCCAGATTCCGGCGAAATCGAATCTGCGTGGAGAGCTGATTGGTCTTGCCAGATTTATACATCTGTGCAGGGCGTCCTGGTGCGCTTCCGAAATCGGAAAATTCGTCTAGAGGCGTGATGAAATCAGAAGTCAAAGCAACTTTTCTGCGGAAATTTGCTGGATCGACTTTGTACTGCAGGAAAGATTCGTACACCTTACGCAATTCGGTCATGGTGAATTTTGGTTTACAAAAGCTGAGAGCCACATTCGTATCTTCCAACATATTCCTCGCCACCTTTCGTGCCGCGTAAATAATGTTGCTGTGGTCGAACTCAAGAAGTCTGTTGTCACGTAAAGATCTGTATGAGACGAAGCTTGCAGCGTCTGAATATTTGATTGGTCGCAATTCAGACGGGTGGGGGACTAGCGCCATGTAGGCAATGGCAATGGCGCGGAATCTATTGTCTCTGTCTGGGTCACCATAGGTCCCGACTTGGTGTAAGTCGCGTGGTTTCAGAGTGAGTCCAGTTTCTTCTCTCACTTTGCGAATAGAAGTGTGTTCGAGTTTCTCGTTGTCATCCACCAGACCACCAGGCAATGCCCACTTCCCCTTGGAGCCACCTGGCCGTTTCATGACGAGAACTTCTAGTCGATCTTCTGGTTCAAGTAATCGGTCGGGATTTATCGTGAATACGACTGTGTCTACATAGACAAAAAAATCTAACTGTTTGGTTCGTTGCTGTTTATTCACAGATTCATCGTACTCAATTAGGTACTTATAACCCATACATTGCGATAGCGGGTGTGGCCGGCTTCGGTTAAGTAGGGTGTCTGTGTGGTCCTGACAGCAATACAACAGCTCGACCAGCGGCTTCACAAGAATCGCGCTAGTGAACCGTCGTCTTTGCAGACGAGGATCGTTTTGTTTGTGGCTGTCGTCTGTGGAATCTTTATGGCCAGTGTTGCTCTGCGCCAGGCTGGCCCAACAGTTCATCCCGATGAATGGGGTTTCTTATCGAATGGTCAGGTATTGATTGGTCATACTGAGGCACCCATTCCTACTGGCAGTTTTTATCCGGCTGGCTACGGATTAGTGACCGGACTTGGCGCGCTAGTCACAGGTTCTTTGCCCGGCGCATATCGGTTTGCCCTCCTGGCGAACGTCGTGCTGGCCATCCTTACTAGCTGGTTTGCCGGACGACTTGCTGTGCAGGGTTTTGGCGCATCGAAGCCAATGGGTCGTTTGGTTTCGGCTCTTGTATTTGTTTTGCCGGGAACCATTGTGACGGCGATGTTTGCATGGCCGGAGACTGCCTCTCGACTTGCGTTCTTGGTGTTCATTTCTCTCGTGATAACGGTTGCCAAGAATCGATCCACGATGCAAGTCGTCGGACTTGGCTTGTTTACGGGTCTCATGCCTGCGTTGCACGGCCGCTTTACATTGCTTATCCCTGTGGTCGGGTTGGTGTTCCTGTTGTGGGGGATACAACGACTGATCTCTCGACGTGTCGCACTGCTGGCGTTGTTCGTCACGGCTATCGGATACGAAGGCTCTCGTTTGTTGAATCAGTTCGTGAAGCGGTCGTTGTACGAGGCTTCATATAACCAAGAGAGCCGTCTCCTGCGTCGTCTGTTTAATCCCTCCGTGTGGCCGGCGCTGTTGCGCACGATGGCTGGTCAAACGTGGTACCTCACCGCAACATCATGTGGTTTAGTTGGTGTAGGTATTGCATTTGCAATGTGGCGTATTCGATCTGAAGGTGGTGTACGTACGGTGCATGCAGACCCACAACGCCTTGGGCTTCTTGTGTTGCTCGCGAGTTCACTTCTCGTGATCTTTACTGGCGGATTGCAATTGTTGTACGGCGCTCGTGGAGATCATTTGATTTACGGGCGCTATGTAGAAATTCTGGTTCCTGCACTTTTGGTAGTTGCATGCGTTGGGATTGAGAAATCTTTTGTGCTCGCTCAACGGGCGTGGTTGTTGACTGGATTATTCGTCGGTGCTTTATCACTCATCTATGTATTGATTGACAGGGGAGATGGAGTCAAAGGCGGATACTCACGAAACGACATCGTGTTCCCCAACATCGTTGGTACGGATGTCGTGCGTTATTTGGTGACGCCTAGCCTTGTCAATTTTGGCGCAGTGTTTGTACTGGCCGCTTTAGTGTTGTGGACTGTGTCGCGCCGGCATGGAACGTGGTCTGTTGTCGTGCTCACTGTTGCATTGGCGGCGGGTTCTATGTATTCAGGATCCCGCAGTATTCTCAGTCGCACAGATGACTTGGTAGCTGTTAGTCAGACTTTGGCCAAGGTAAAGGATTCGGGTACTCAACTAGTCGGTTTTGACATGGGCGTTCGTAATGACAGGTCGTACTATTACTTGCGCTACAAACTGCATCCGATCAAAATTGTTCGTTTTGATATTTCGGGCCCAGATGCAGTGATTCCAGCCGAGTACAGATGCGTCTATGGCATGCCGAACAAGCCGCCAACTGATGGTCAATGGGCCATCGTCGCAGACGAGGTGGTGCTCCAACGGGTACTGTTTCAAAGGGTTGGAACGACCCAATGCTAATGAGAGAGATGTCGACACAATGACCTATAGCCCCGACCAATGCGACGTCAGCGTTGTTCTTCCTGTCTATAACGAAAAAGGCCACTTGCGTGCCGAGATTGACCGAGTACGAGCAGCACTGACTGCGTCACGCTTTAGTTTCGAGATCATTGTCGTTGACGATGGTTCAAGTGATGGTTCTGAAAAAGAACTTCCCACAATTCCTGGCATCACATTGATTCGCCATCGCCAGAACCAGGGCAGTGGCTCTGCGCGTCGCACTGGCACTACAGCTGCACGCGGACGGATTATCGTGTGGACAGATGTCGATATGACCTATCCGAATGACCTGATACCAGAATTGGTCGAAGCGATGGATGGCTACGACCACATCGTTGGCTGGCGCCAGTCTGAAGAGGGGACACTGAAGTTCCTGCGTACTCCCGCTAAGTGGATCATCCGTAAGTTGGCTAGTTATCTTTCAGAGACTGATATCAAAGATTTGAATTCCGGTTTACGGGCATTTCGACGTGATGTAGCGATGCAGTATGTGCATGAACTGCCCAAAGGTTTTTCATGTGTCACGACCTTGACGATGTCGTTTCTTGGAAACGGTTACAAGATTGCGTTTTTCCCAATTCAATATTTCCCGCGCGCCGGAAGTTCGAAGTTCCATTGGTTGAAAGATACGCGACGGTACATTCTGCAGGTTGTCAGAATGACGTTGTCGTATAATCCACTCAAAGTGTTCTTGCCGCTCGGTCTTGCATTGCTTTCTCTCGGATTTATCAAGCTCGGATTTGACTGGGCCGGACGCGATTTCAAGCTTGCTGCCAACACTCTCCTTGTCTTCTTTGCAGCTTTGCAAGTGATAACCGTCGGACTACTGGCCGATCTTGTCGTGCGTGCCACCAAGGCGCCTACCTCTGTTCCTCCTGCGTAAGCGATAACCGTTGTGCCTCAACCGGTTCGTATAGCAATAATCGGTGCAGCGCTGTCTGCCAATAAGGGTGCAGCAGCAATGGTTGAGTCAGTGATGGCGCGGTTACCTAATGAGATGGGTGAGTGTCACTTTGACATTCTCACTACGTACCCAGATGCTGATGCCTCGCGGTTGCCGGTAGGCGCAGACGCATCAATTGTGGGTCTTCAACCATTGCGGCTTGCCTTGGTGGAATTTCCCATTGCATGTTTGGCTTTTCTGATGCGAAAGCTTCGACTGCCACTGTTCTTGGTTCGTTCACGGGGCTGCAAATCAATGTTGGATGCCGCAGTCGTTGTTGACGTGGCGGGAATTAGTTTTGCTGATGGTCGTGGATTCGCAATTGTTGTCTACAACGCTTTGATGACTGGCGTTCCGCTCTTGCTTGGTGTACCCACGGTGAAAGCTGCACAGGCTCTTGGACCATTTCAGTCATTTCCCAATAAATTGCTAGCGCCATTGGTATTGCGTCGAGTTAATACCGTATGTGCGCGAGGGGCTCGCACACGTGAACATCTTGATTCATTGGGTGGCGTTAATACAGTTGACGTTGCAGATCTGGCATTTTCACTTGATGAGGCCGCGCGCTTTCCAGATGCTGTCTCTGCGGCGCTCGACACAATAGATATGAATTTTATTGTTGTCATGCCTAGTGCTGTAGTACGTGGCATATACGAATCCACTGGAGGGAATTATGTATCGGCGATGGCGGCTTTAGTGGCTGACATTCGACACAAGACTGGTTGCAGTGTTGTCATTGCTCCTCACTCGTATCGAGCAGGGCTACCTGAGGGCCGAATGAATGATGGCCCGGTCTGTCGTGAAGTTGCCGAAGCATGTTCTGGAGATTCTCAGGTGCTTGGTCTTGATTTTGATCTCACCGCCGGTGAATTGCGACATCTGGTTGCTCATAGTTCTGTTCTAGTGACCTCGCGATTTCACGCCATGATCTCTGGGCTTGCCACGTCGACTCCGACAGTTGTTATCGGATGGAGCCATAAGTACAAGGAAGTTCTTGACGATTTCGGATTGTCTTCATTGGGTCTTGATTCATCGGCCTTAAGTGAACCATCTAAGATCGCTGACATCGTCACGAATGTGCTTGCATCAAGAGATGAAATGTCTCAACAAATTTCTGAGGCACTTCCAGCGGTGAAGATTCGCTCGCTCCGTAATTTTACCGCTATCGCAGAGGCGGCGGCCCGATGAATGTAACGACTGACCTATCTGGTGTCATTGCCTCTGGCATGTGCATTGGCTGTGGTGCCTGCGAGATGGCCGACTCGTCTGTTCGAGTGTCGCTGAATCCGAAGAAACTGATCTTTGAACCAGAAACTCCTGGGTCTCAGGCTGCAGCAGATGTATGTCCTGCTGTTGCGGTTGATTATGAGGGTCTACAGAAGTATCTGTTCCCTGATTCAGCAATTGGTGCATACGGCGTCGTTCGGTCCGTGCACTTGTCGCAAAGCACGAACAGCGCACGAAACATCGCGGCCAGTTCTGGTGGCCTGATTAAGGAAGTACTGCGCAATGTCTTGTCATCAGGGGATATAGACGGCGTGATTGCACTTGACCATGTGGCAGGAATTGATTTCGCAGCGCGTCTGGTTACTACGCCTGAAGATGTCGATACCTTGCCCGGTTCGATTTATCACAACCTCAAACAAACTCCTGCGTTACAGATTTTGCGAGACACGCCGGGACGTTTTGCGTTAGTAGCCATACCGTGCCAGTTGGAAGGCATGTACTCGTGGATTCGCGCTCAGGCGCCTGAACTACGAGACAAGATTGTGCTGACTGTCGGACTGTTGTGCGGATGGCAGTATTCACACCACAGCATTAACGCAATGGGCGAGTATCTGGGTTACGACCCTGCAAACATTTCTGATATTTCATATCGTGGTGGCGGTCCAGTAGGGAAGCTAACTGTTACCACTACAGATGGTGAGGTCTACACCGCTAGTCGCCGTGTCGATTTCGGTTATCAAGTCGCTTTCGATAGGCACTTCAATACGAATCGCTGTCATGTGTGCATTAACCATTCGAACTTCCTTGCTGATCTGGTTGTGGGTGATGCTTGGTTGCCGAGCACCGTATTTACGAAAACCGGAGTGAGTCTTGTTGTGTGTCGCACGGAATTTGCAGAGACTGTGTTGAAGCGATTGGTTGACAGCGGATCATGTGTCTCAATTGAGGTCTGTGAAGACGAGATTCGCGAATCCCAAACCGACCGAGTCATCTTCGGTGAGTTCGCGTATGCATATGCAGCGTTCCTGCAGAACTTGGGTCTGCATACGCCCCAACTTGTGGGCCCAAACCACGGCTTCGGCACCTTGAAGCCGGAACGTCAAGTTGCCTCGTTTCATCGCGAGTTGGTGCGTAAGCAAACGCTGATGGCTGCCAAGCGTTATCGCTACATGAAATGGCGCAAAGGTACCCGCGAGCTACGTAGTTACATCATGCGATACGTGCGTTGGTTCTTAGTGCGCATTCTGCGCGTGAAGAGTTTGAGTGGCCAACGTAAGGAAATAGCGAAGGATCGCTTTTCAGGATTTCGCTGAACTATTCAGTCGGGAAATTACGTTTGATATCAGTGCGCCGCTGAGATCGACGGCGATAAAAACAACTCGACTCATAAGTGCAAGTGACACTGCCATCGGAGTGCCAATGATGCCTCCCGCAAGAGATGTAAACACGGCTTCGCGAACGCCAATTCCTCCGGGTACGCCGACCACAACAAAGCCCGCGAGCCACGAAGTGGTGGTGATGAAGAGCATGTCGGCTATGCCGATGTTGGCACCAAAAGCTGTTGCCGTTACTGATGTCGAAAGTGACATCAATAACCAGGCCGGGATATGCAGCACGGTTAGTCGCACAAGCCGCTGTGGGTCTGTGAGTGATGATGCTGAAGATGAGATTCGTGATGCGACACGAATAATTACGGCACGAAGAGACGGTTGCGAGAAAGATGCATATGCGGCCATGAGAGCAATAGCAATCAGAATTGCAATGAGTCGGTGACCTGTTGTTGCGGCTGCTCCAATTCCTATTGTCACGACAGCCGCTGCGTACGTTGTGACTAGAGAAAGTCCAGTTGAGGCATACGCATCAATACGAGGAATTCCATTTCGTACAGCAAGCTCTGCGCGCCCAACGATGGGCCAGATTCCGCCTGGCACATACTTTCCCAATTGGCCGGTGAAATACCAGGACATGGCATTGCGATGACGCACATTGTGTGAGCGGGCAACGATCATCGTGACCCAGATCCATCCGATCGATGTCATGGCCGCAAGACCTAGGAGAAGGCTCAGAACCAGATTGATGGCATCTACTTGACTAAAAGCATCACTGACTTCGTCCCACTTGGATATCAAGGTTCGCGCGACAAAGGCAACGCCTGCAATTCCGATAGCAATACCTAACAGTGAACTGATGCGCGCAAGAACGGGTCGCGAAATCATCGGCGGTCTTGCATGAACGGAAATGTAGTGCGAACGGACTGTACTTCTTCTGCGGAAATGTCGGCATACAAGATTGTTGGTAGGTCCTGTGCTTCAGCGATAACTTCCCCGAGTGGATTGATGACGCGGCTGTCGCCCGCATATGACAATCCACCTGCTGAGCCCACGCGGTTACAACCAATCACAAACGCCTGATTTTCAATGGCACGTGCACGCAAGAGCGACATCCAATGTTCCCGACGGCTTGCTGGCCAATTGCCTGGTACGAGATAGACATCTGTGTCTGCGGCGGTTTTCCAAAATTCATCTGCGAATCGAAGGTCGTAACACACAAAAAGGGTCACGCGTATTCCGTCAACGTTGACGGTTACAAAATCTTTGCCTGGGCGGAAATAAGTGTCTTCGCCTCCATAGGTAAATGGGTGAATCTTGTGATACCGATGCTTTTCACCTTGTGGGTTAACAAGAACAAAAGAGTTGAAGGGTCGAGGATCATCTGAGGTCACCTCAGGACAACTGCCGCCAATCCATATGTTGTGTTGCTTCGCCATCTGTGTAAGAAATTGTGATGATGGGCCACCTTCAGGTTCGCCAATGTCACTGCGGTCAACAACAAACCCAGTAGAAAACATTTCTGTGAGCAAAACGAAAGTCGCGCCCTGTTCTGCAGCTGTCGAGACGAGCGGAGCAAGCTGGGTAAAGTTTGCATCCCTATCAACCCACACAGTGTCTGCCTGGATTATTGCAACTTTCATGCCCACGCTCGCAGTTGCTCAGATGCGCGAGAAATAGTTGACAATTCCTTGCAGAAGGCAAAGCGAACTAGGTGGCGACCCTCTGATTGATGTCGTGGATCATAAAGAACTGCTGCAGGAATGGCGACGATGCCTGCTTGACCTGGGAGTTCGCGACAAAATGCGACGCCGTCTCCGTCAGGGCGCCGGCCGCGGATATCGGCAGTAATAAAGTACGTACCTTCAGGCGTGATGGGTTGCAGTCCACACTCTTCAAGTGCTTGCATCAAAACGTCGCGTTTGCGTTGCAGATCAGCGCTGAGTTCAGCAAAGTATGAATCAGGGAGACGTAAGCCAGCGGCTATTGCTGGCTGAAATGGTGACCCGCCAGCAAAGGTAAATAGTTGTTTAGCCATGCGAGTGGCATTGATAAGTGGAGCAGGAGCACAGGCCCAACCGATCTTCCAACCGGTCGTATTAAAAGATTTACCGCCTGAAGAAATAGTGATGGTGCGTTCGAACATTCCGGGCAGAGTTGCGATGGGGATATGTGTCTTATTGTCGAAAACCAGGTGCTCGTACACCTCGTCTGAAATAACTATGAGGTCGTGCTCAATGGCTATTCCTGCAATGGTCTGAAGTTCCTGCAAAGTAAATACAGAGCCAGTGGGGTTGTGCGGCGAGTTCAACAGAATCATTCGTGTGCGAGGTGTGATTGAGCGCCGCAACTCGTCAGTATCGAATTCGTAACGGCCAGACTGTTGCGGACGTAACGTAATGGGCACGCTAACCGCTCCTGCCAACGCGATGCACCCTGCATACGTGTCAAACAATGGTTCGAACACAATTACTTCGTCACCGTCGTTCAAGATGCCGAGAAGTGCTCCAGCTAAAGCTTCGGTCGCGCCCATAGTGATGAGAATTTCTGTGGCGGGGTCGTACATGAGCCCCCAGAAACGATCTTCATGCCCGCTGACGGCAAGTCGAAGATCGGCCATTCCGATACCGGGTGGGTATTGATTATTCCCGGCAGCAATTTGGTCGCGTGCAATCTGTAGAACCTCTGCTGGTCCGTCATAATCCGGAAACCCCTGGCCAAGATTGATGGAACCAGTCGAAACTGCAAGTGCAGTCATCTCAGCAAAGATCGAAGCGCCAAAACCTTGTAGGCGACTCGTTAATGGCGATTGAGCGTTCACTGCTTCAATCGTATGTGATGGAAGAGCGGGACTAGGCAGTCCAGCCAGCGAATGCATCGATCATGGCTGTGACATCACCAAGTGGGTACAAGATGGGGCAGGTTGCGCCATCCTTCATGTATTCACGAACCTTTGCGCGTGCTTCATCTGGTGTTCCCGATGCAGTGAGCATCTGAACAATTTCATCTGGCACAAGCTTTGATGCAGCCTCGACTTGTTCATGGGTTGCGGGCCATGTCAGAACTTCTCCGACTTTGTCGAGCAATGATTGCGAAACGCCAGACGCCTTCATGATGTGTGGTTGTTGTCCGAGGTATTGGGTAACCATCATGCGTGCCATGTCAAGAGCAGTTTTGCGATCTTCATGCACGCTGCACACAACGAGTTGTGGTCTGTCGATTTTTTCCCATGACCGGCCAGCTTTGTCGGCGCCGATAGCAAGATGCTCAAGTGCCTTTTTGTTGTACTCAGGGGACACGAGGTAATTGAGGACAACCCCGTCAGCGATTTCACCTGCGAGTTCCATCATCTGCATACCGGTTGCGCCGAGATAGATGGGTACATCCTTTGGGCGACGCTCTTGGTACACGTAATCAAGTTCAACGCCATCGAGGTGAACAAATTCGCCGTTCATGGTGACGGTTTCGTTGGCAAGTAGGGCACGAACTGCAGTGATGATTTCTCGCATTGCGCGAAGTGGCTTAGCGCGCGAAATACCGACTTTTTCTGCAAGTGGATCCCACCATGCACCGATGCCGAGAATTACGCGACCCGGAGCTAAGTCATCAAGCGTTGAAAAGGTTGCAGCAAGGCGAGCAGGGTTGCGTGTCCAGCAATCAACAACGCCTGAACCAATCTTGATGGTGTCGGTGACAGCAGCAAACGCTGACATCGGAACTATGGCATCACGAACAAGTCGACTATCTGCTTGCCATACGGCTTCGAACCCTTTTTGTTCTGCGTACTTTGTGTATTCCATTCCTTCAGCAATGGGGTGTGCATCTTGCAAGTAGAGGGCGGCGGGGCTTGTCATGTTGGGTCCTCGGTTGCATCGGCATTTTTAGGTTTCATTGGAAGTCGGGTACGCCATATTCCGTCTGCTGCATGTAATGCCGCGGCAACGGCTGGCGCTGTAGGAACAAGGCCGATCTCGCCGACGCCCTTAATGCCGTAGGGACTGCGTGGTTGCGGACATTCCACCATGACAACGTCAACAGGCGGCATGTCTTTCGGGCGAATGATTCCGAGAGAGCGCAATGTCATATTCGTGGGGTAACCCATGTCATCGCTAGGGAAGTCTTCAGTCAATGCGTATCCAAGACCCATGTGCACTGATCCTTCGATTTGTCCTTCACACAGAGCTGGGTTTACAGCACGGCCAACATCGTGCACAGCGACTACTTTTTCAATCTTCTGAGTCTCAGGGTCCATAATCACCATCTGTGCCGCATATCCAAATGCAGAGTGAATAATTGGGTTCTCGACACCTGGTTCACCTAAGTGGTGTGTCCAGTCGATGACGTATTCACCGGTGTAGTCAATTCCGGTCTTGCAGCCATCTTCGAGAGCCGCTGCACATGCCCGTTGCACGCTGGCAGCTGCCATGAGAGTGCCACGACTTCCCGTTGTTTGACCAAAACCTAATTGGCGAGTTGTGTCAACGAAGACGCGAATTGTTGACGCGTCGATGCCGAGTTCTTCCACGGCTACTTGAAGCGCAACAGTATGCACGCCTTGGCCCATCTCGGTCCATCCGTGGCGAACTTCTACGATGCCATCAGTACGGAAGTGCACGACCGCGCGCGTCACTTCACGGAATCCATTTCCTAGACCAGAGTTCTTCAGTCCAAGTCCAAGACCAACTGCACGTCCCGCGGTAACAGCGGCATCGTATGCAGGTTTAATTTCATCAAGACACATATCTGCGCCCTTGCATCCATCATCCATGATTTGGCCTGGGCCCCACACTTGCCCCGGATGAATAACGTTCCGTTTGCGAATCTCCCAACCAGAAATACCAAGTTGTTCAGCAAGTCGGTCGAGACAGCCTTCCATAGCGAACTGAGCTTGGTTGGCACCGAAACCTCGAAAAGCCCCACAGATAGGGTTGTTCGTACGAACTGCCACAGAAGCAATATCAACGTTCGGTACAAAATACGGACCAGTTGCATGTCCGGCAGCCCGCTCGAGAACTTTCATGCCAACTGATGCGTACGAGCCAGAGTCGCCGATCATCCGTGCATGCACGGCAGTTAGTTTTCCGTTTGCGTCACAGCCAACTGAATACTCCATGCGAATGGGGTGACGTTTGGCGTGCATTAGCAAGCTTTCTTCACGCGACAACGTGCAATTGACTGGTTGCTGTAACAACCATGCCGCAAGAGCTGTCTGTCCTTGGTTCGACATGTCTTCTTTGCCGCCAAATGCACCACCGTTAGACACCAGTTCAACGATTACTTTGTCTTTCGCAACATTCAAGATGTCGCAGATTTGGTCGCGGTCATCCCACACGCCTTGGCCACCCGAATACACATGCATTGTGCCATCTTTTGTATTTGGCACTGCAAGAGTTGATTCGGGTTCTAAGAAAGCATGTTCAATGCGTTGCGTCTGAAAAGTCTCGGTAACTGTGAATGAACTAGAGCTAAGTGCAGACGCAGTGTCACCACGTTGATACTCGCTACGCGACAACACATTGTTTTCAGTGCCCCACACGGCGATTTCTGTGTCGGTAATTGCTGCAACTGCATCAACGATGGGTCGCAGTGGTGCGTAGGAGACTTTTATCAACTCTGCAGCTGCACGTGCCTCACGACGAGTACGGGCAACCACTATGGCAAGAACATCGCCTGCATACGACGTACGTTCTCCAACGCCAATAAAGACTGGCCAATCTTTGTAGATAATTCCGACACGAATATCCCCAGGAACATCTGCTGCGGTAAACACTGCCTCAACACCAGGTGCAGCGAGAGCAGCGGAAGTGTCAATTTCAAGTACGTCTGCGCGAACATGGGCGGTGAGGTGGAGCGCTGCGTGCAGCATCCCGGGCACTCTGATGTCGTCGACATATCCACGATCACCGAGAGCTAATTCGGCAGATTCATATTTTGCGCCGCGTGAACCGATGCCACCAGGAAGTGAAACGGTGACCGGTGTTCCTTTGGCAACGACATCAATGGCATCGAGAATTTTTACGTATCCGGTGCAGCGACACAGATGTGCACCAAGGTGGCGCGCCATATCTTCTCGCTGTAGGTCTGCACCCTTTTTATCAATTTGTGACTTTGCACGCATGACAATGCCGGGAATACAAAAACCGCACTGCAAACCGCCGCACGCCGCGAACGCATCTGAAAAAGTTTGGCGTTCTGATTCGTCGACACCTTCCAATGTGATGATCGTGCGCCCTGCTGCTTTGGCAACGGGGTACTGGCACGAGACCAGTGCTTTGCCATCAATCATGATGGTGCAGCAGCCGCATTGACCAGTGGGCGAGCACCCGTCCTTTGGTGACGTGATATTCAGTTCGTCTCGTAAGGCTGCAAGCAGGTGCGGATGGTCGGAAGCGACTGATACGTCCTGGCCGTTGACCCGAAATGAGACACGTGTGGATGAGTCGGCTAGATCAGTCATTGGAACCAACTTATACGAAAAGTAAAACTAAAAGCCATAAAGTTCTTGGGTTTCATGCAGTGGACGCGTGGCGAATAGGGTTCCCCTATGAAATCCAGTTGGGTCCGCCGCCCCATCACAGGCATTGGTGTCTTTTTGATCGCCATTGTTCTCACGGTCACCCTGCCGTTATGGGCAGTGGTCACCATGACCGTTGATGCTGTACGTGGACGATGGAGATTTCCCATCTCGCGCCTCATTGGTTTTGCCACGTGCTGGGCATGGCTTGAAACATCTGGTCTTGTCGTGGCACTGTTCTTGTTCTTCACAGGGCGAGGACGAAGTGTGCCGGCACATTACGCACTGCAGACTTGGTGGTGCCGCAGTCTTATTCAGGCACTCGGCTTCACGGTTGGACTACAGATAACTGTAGAAGGTGCAGAACATGTAGGCCCTGGACCGTTTGTTGCGCTTGGTCGTCACGCGAGTCTTGCTGACTCAATCATGAGTTCATGGGTTGTTGCTTCTCATATTGGACTGCGTCCACGATTCGTTCTGAAAAAGGAACTGAAGATAGATCCGTGTCTTGACATTCTCGGACATCGTTTGCCGAATTATTTCGTTGATAGAGAATCTTCGAATATTGCTGGTGAGCTTCAAGGTATTGAACAGATGGCCGCTGGTTTAGGAGTGAAGGACTGTGCAGTGATCTTCCCTGAAGGAAGCCGTGCAAGTGCAAAGAAACGTGTTCGTGCGCTCGAACGGCTGCGTGAACGTTCACCTCAGCGCGCAGAGACTCTTGCTGGGCTGATGTATTTGATTCCTCCGAAGCCAGCAGGAGCCAGCGCGTTGCTATCAGCCGTCCCAGAAGCAAATGTTCTAGTCATGTGGCACAGCGGTTTCGACGGTCTCGATACCTTCTCTGGAATTCTGAGCCACTTGGGTCGCGCAAAGGCAAAAGTGCATGTTCATGTGGAAGAGATTTCGCGCGCCCTGATTCCGTCGGGTGAAGCCTTCGTGTCGTGGCTTGATGCAAAATGGGTCGAGATGGATAACGCAGTTCGTCGTCAATTAGACAGCGATGCAAACGGCAATCGGGGGGTTGTTCATGGGTAAGGCAATGGCAGTATCAGCGATCACAATGGTGATCATCATGGTGGTCACATGGTTAATAAGTCTGGCTATCAAGAATGCGTCGATTGTTGACATTACGTGGGGTCTTGGTTTTGCAATCACCTCGTGGGTGCTCGCGCTGACTATCGATGGTGATTCAACACGGCAGTCGTTGCTTGCGTTCATGGTTGGGCTATGGGGTCTTCGTCTCGGTACGTATTTGGCGAAACGCAACCTTGGTCACGGTGAAGACTGGCGCTACAAGTTAATGCGCAAGAAGAGAGGTCCAAAGTTTGGTCTTATCAGTCTTGCCACTGTGTTCGGATTACAGGGTGCGTTGATGTTTATCGTCTCGTTGCCCGTGATGTTTGGAAACTCAGATTCCACTCCTGGTGTTGGTCCAATCGCGGTTATCGGAATCATGGTGTGGGCTGTTGGGTTTTTGTTTGAAGCAATCGGCGATTGGCAATTGGCTCGCTTTATTCGGGACTCTTCTAACGCTGGCAAGGTGATGCAGACAGGCCTATGGAGCCTCACGCGTCATCCCAACTACTTCGGTAACGCACTGTTGTGGTGGGGGATTGGAATTGTCGCTGCTGAAACAGGCAGTGGAGCCATTGGTCTCATTGGTCCAGTTGTAATGACCTATCTCTTGCTCAAGGTCTCTGGGGTTCCTATGTTGGAGCATTCAATGAACAAGCGCCGTGAAGGCTATGCAGAATACGCAACTCGTACCAGCATGTTTATTCCGCGTCTCCCGAAGAAGGCGTAAAGGCTAAATCGCCGCTAGAGCGCGGTGAATGTCATCGACCAGGTCGTCTGCATCTTCAAGGCCAATTGAGAACCGCAGCAAACCTGCGGTGACGCCCATGGTTACAAGATCTTCTTGTGAAAGTCCGACATGGGTACTTGTTGCAGGGTGACACACCAACGTTTCAGGTCCGCCGAACGAAGTAGCGATGTGTACAAGTTGCAGATGCGAAACAATTGATTGACACGACTCGAATCCGCCGGTGACTTCGACAGCAATAACAGTTCCGCCCAGTCTCATTTGTTCGCGAGCTAATTCATGTTGTGGGTGAGACTCTAAGAACGGGTGTGATACAGAAAGAATCTTGGCATGACCCTCTAATGAGCGGGCAAGAATGAGGGCGGTTTGGTTTTGGCGCTCCGTACGAACTCCTAATGTACGTATTCCGCGTAAACCATTTGCGGCGTCATATGGCGAGGCAACTGCGCCGTGCATGACCGCATATCCCCACACCGAATCAATCAGGTCTTTCTCACCAGCAATCACTCCGAGAAGTGCGTCGTTGTGCCCGCCGATGCCCTTTGTAGCGGAATGCAACACGATGTCGATTCCGAAATCAAGAGGACGTTGACCCATTGGTGTTGCAAGAGTTGAATCGACCACAGTGAAAGGTCCACGAATGGAGCCCAACTCAGCAAGATTGGTAATCGCCAGTCTCGGATTCGATGGAGTCTCTGCAATCACCAACATTGTCTTGCCCGGAATTACTGCAGCTGCAAATGACCCGGGGACTGTTGGATCAACAAATGTTGTCTCTATTCCAAAGCGCGCACATGGTCCTTGCAAGAAAGACAAGGTGGCTCCGTACAGATTGTTCTGCGCAACGATGTGAGAGCCGTTTCCGCAGAACGACAAGATGACCGACGCAATTGCTCCCATGCCTGAGCCGAAGGCAAGTGCCGATTCAGCGCCCTCTAGTTGAGCAACGGCGTTTTCAAACTGAGTGACGGTTGGGTTGGAGAAACGAGAGTAAAAAGTCTCTGAACGAAGCCCTGTCGCACGTTTTGTGGCGTCGGCCAGGCTGTCAGACTCCCACACCGAATTTGGCCATATCGCAGGCGACAGGGACCGAGAACCATCTCGTCCCGCTGTAATTGCATTGGTGTCGGGCTTTTGGGGCACCTGACGATGATAACGAGCCTGTGACCCAAAATCGGGGGACATTGCGATGGTTCAGTCGGGAAGAGGGCCTGTGGGGTAGCCTTGAACCCATGTTCTCTTACTTAGACGCCGCTACCGGCAGCATGATTATCACCGCCATCGCTGGTGGTGTGGCCGGACTTGGTGTCGCAGTCAAGATGTGGTCAGCTCGCATCAAGTCCAAAATCACGGGCAAGCCAATGCCTGATTTCGATTCCTCGGACGAGGACGACACCGCCTCAGCTCACGACTAACCCATGGCGAGCATTCTTCAAGACCCAGGCTCTTTTCGTGACCCCTTAAGCAAGGTGTTTGTCGGCGACGGCACAGTAGTCAGAGCGTTCACCGAGATGGGTGCCTCTGACATCGACAAGGTGTGGAAGAAGAAGTCAATTCAGCGTGCGCTTGAATCTGGCGATCTCATTTCTTCGACAATTGTTGAGCCAGCCTCGGTGGGTCTCGGCGCGCCGTGGGTCTCTGCGATGACACATCCTTTAGTGCCTTTTATTTCGTATCCGTATGAGTGGACATTTTCGATGTTGCAAGATGCAGCAATGTTGCAACTGAAGCTCACTCGCGCTGCCGTTGTTGATGGAGTGGGTGTCAAAGATGCAACTCCGTACAACATTCAGTTCATTGGTTCGCGTGCACAGTTTATTGATGCGGGCTCTTTTGAAGTTCGCAAAAAGGGTGACCCTTGGTACGGATATCAGCAATTCTGTGAAATGTTTCTGTATCCACTGATGTTGCAGGGTTATCTGGGTGTTGGCTTTCAGCAGATGCTTCGAGGTTCTGTGAATGGCATCTCAATTGACACCATGCGCAAATTGCTGCCTTCAAGCCTGCGACACCCGCGCAAGGGTCGTCTTACACATGTCGTGCTTCATGCTGCCGCGCAAAAGCGTTACGCCGATTCAAACGTTGACATGAAAAAGCAAGCCGCTAAATCTGGTCTAAACGCCCAGGTTCTCGATGCCACGATGAAGAAGTTGGAAAGCATTGTCTCCAGCATCAATCTCGGGGACAAGACGTCGACCTGGTCTGAATATTCAGAACGCGGTCACTACATCGAATCAAGCCTCGACGAGAAGCAGAAGTTTGTACGCGATGCTGTTGCTTCGGCTCCACGCAAACAAGTGTGGGACATTGGTTGTAACGACGGCATCTTCAGCCGTATTGCAGCAGCTCATTCTGATTACGTAGTAGCCATGGACGCTGACCCACTCGTCATCGATCGTCTGTACAACACGTTGAAGGCTGAGAAGAACGAAAAAATTCTTCCGCTCTACGTTGACCTCACAGATTCTGGCGGCGGCGTTGGCTGGCGCGGACAAGAACGTCCAGGTATTTTCAATCGCGGTAAGCCGGACATCGTGATGGCTCTTGCTGTTATTCACCACATGGCAATCACTTTCCATGTGCCTCTTGCGTCACAGCTCGATATGTTCCGTGATCTCACTCCCGAGCTCATCATTGAAATGCCCCACGCGGATGACCCAATGGTGCGCAAACTTCTGACGAACAAGCGTGATGGTATTCACGATGACTTCAACCTGGACGAATTTGAACGCCTTCTGAACGAGCGCTTCACAGTGAAGTCAAAGATGTTGTTATCGAGCGGTACCCGCACCATTTTCCACGCTGTCCGCAAGGGCTAGCCGAAGGGGTGGCGACCCGTTCTCGCCGATATCATTGCAGAGTCGTGGTGCCTAGTGCACCTCAACTGGCGACGTGGCCGAGTGGTTTAGGCAAGGGCCTGCAAAGCCCTGTACCAGGGTTCGATTCCCTGCGTCGCCTCTATAGGTCTAAGTATCGGCCCGGCATTCGGGGCACAAAATTCCTTCTGATGTGTCAACGCAGTC
>JAPKZY010000102.1 GCA_026393535.1 Actinomycetota bacterium
CTTGTCAATCGCATCATGACGTTTCGCTTAGACACTCGTTGGAGACGCCGAGCTGTACGTGATCTTGCATTGCCCCCAAACTCAACCGTGCTTGACCTAGCAGCGGGCACCGGAGACCTCTGCATAGATTTGCGTCGCGCACAACTTCGTCCAATATCAATTGATCTGTCTTTTGGCATGTTGTCGAACGACCGCAGCAATGCACCGCGCGCCCAGGCAGACATTCTGCGCCTCCCAATGCCTTCTGAATCGGTAGACGGAATTATTTGCGGTTTTGCACTGCGTAACTTAGTTGATCTTGAAGTCTTCTTTGCTGAATGTGCCCGGGTGATTCGTCCAGGCGGTCGCATTGCACTTCTCGATGTTGGCGTGCCACATAACCCGCTGATTCGCTTCGGTAACAACATCTACTTCGGCAAAGTCGTGCCCCGAATCGGAGCCCTTCTTAGCGATGCGGCTGCCTATCGTTACTTGCCACGCAGCATTGCGTATCTTCCAGACAGGTCTGTATTAGTAGCCCAACTCCAACGAGCAGGTTTTGCTGATGCAGTGCATAATCAGTTATCAGGCGGGCTCACTCAACTGATGGTTGGCACACGTAACAACTCATGATATTTCGCACGGCAACACTGACAGACCAATTTGACTTGAACACCGTGTGTCGCGGAGACGGTTACCTTTTCGTCCGTGACGGTGTCGGTGTTGCCGGACGTGATGCTCTTCAGACCGTCTCAGAGCGCGAAGCCATGACTTTCTTACAATCGCTTACACCGAGCCGATTGTCAGATTCCTCCTTTGCCAATAGTGGCCCGCTTCTTTTCTCTCTCGTCCCCTTCTCCCCGTCGCAACCAGCGGAATTCATTTTGCCTCGCATCGTGTTTCGAAAGACGCAAGACCGATTCCCAACAGTCACCCTGATTGGGGACTCAGAAGACGACCTCACTGATGACAAACTTGATCAAGCTGTTGCTGTGGCTATCAATGCCTCTCCACCGCGTCCGCATAGCAATTCATATCGGGTCGCGCCTAAAACCGCTGTCGGCCACTATCTCGATGCGGTAGTACAGGCGCGAGATGCAGTGCGAGCGGGTGTCATACAGAAGGCTGTCATTGCTCGCGACATCGAAGTTCATGCTGATGACCCCATTGATGTCCACGCCATCTTGCTTCGGCTTCGAGCATCCTTTGGTTCCAGTTACCGCTATTGCGTGAACAACATCATCGGAGCATCTCCGGAACTATTGGTATCTGTGCATGGATCAACGGTCAGTAGTCATCCGTTGGCAGGCACGGCGCCACGCACGGGAGACCAAGTGACCGACACACGTCTCGCAGAGGAACTGGTAGCGAGCACCAAGAACCAGATCGAACACAGAATCGTCATCGACATGGTGCACGACACGCTGTTGCCCTTTTGTTCGTATCTTGATTGGGAATCTGAACCATCGGTAGTTACGGTCGCAAACGTTCAACACCTCGGAACTGCAATCGAAGGCGCATTAACGGACCCGCCAACACACGTCTTTTCACTTGTACGAGCACTGTGTCCCACTCCGGCATTAGGTGGCCATCCGTCTGCTGCGGCCCTTGCCTTTATTGAAAAAGTGGAGGGTGTTAATCGCGGTTACTACGGGGGCGCGGTGGGATATATGGATGCGCACGGCGATGGAATTTTCGCAGTAACTATCCGATGCGCCGAGATGTCTGCTGATAAGCGCACAGCTCGCCTCTTTGCGGGAGGCGGAATTGTTGCAGACAGTGACCCGTACGCAGAATTGGCAGAGACGCAAGCCAAGTTTCAGGCCATGCTTTCAGCAATTGTTAGGCCCTAGCCTCCACTGCAGCAACCACCGCTGATTGCAAAGCCTCATGTTGAGAAACATTGATAAATCGATCACACGGAACCTCAATGAGTCGCGTACCACCGCGTTGAAGATTAGTCTCAAGTTCTTTTACAGTGGTCACACGCTCATAGGTGATGCCGTGGGTAGCAGCCAGGTGTTCAAAGGATGCTCCGTGCGGAGTTCCATACAGAAGTTCAAAGTCTGAATTGCTAACAATTTGGGCCTGTGGAAGAAAAGAAAAGATGCTTCCACCATCGTTATTAATGACAACAATTGTCAGGTCAACATTACGCCGACTCAATGCCCACAAACCATTTGAATCATGAAGACACGCAACGTCTCCGATGAGAACCGTAACGCGAGCTTTTGTAGCCAGAGCAACGCCCACAGCAGTACTAATCACTCCGTCAATACCGTTCGTGCCCCGATTGGAATGCACAGTTACACCAGACGTTGTAGTGCCAAACCATTCCACATCTCGTATCGGCATAGACGACGAAACAACTAAATGCGACCCAACGCTCATTGCAGATGTCACTGTTCGTGCTGCAGACGGCTCACTGAAGTTCTCAGAAGTCCAGGTGGATATCGCTTCCTGTGCCACCACCTCAGCACTCGTCCAGTCGGTCATCCATGCCTTGTCACATGGTGTTCCCGCCATCGCTAGAGCTCGTGTCGCTATTGCGACATCTCCGATAATCGTGTACTCAACCTTGTGGTCAGGATCAGCCACCATTTCGGTGGCGCGCAACTGAATTACTCGACAATCATTTTTCGCTACCCACTGAGCGAGAACTTTGGAAGCGGGAGTAGCGCCAATGCGCAACACCACTTCTGGAATATGCGACGTCGCAAACACCTCAGAACGCAAGATTGCATCAAAGCCGATGATCACCGAACTGTTCTGTTCACGAACTCCGCTAACGGCATCGGCAAAAATTGGCCATCCCAGCGACTCGGCTAACGACAACACATCGCGACTTGCACCACGTCCCGCGATGATGATTCCACGACGCCCACTAATGGCTGCCACAATTTCCGATAGATCCTGATCTTCTGCGGCTCCGAGTCGGATGATGTCTGACCACTTCTTCTCTCGAGACGGCGGCATATCAATCACTTCACCAGTGAGTGGTTCGCGGAAAGGAAGATTCAGATGTACCGGCCCAGGTCGAACTCCTACAGTTGCCTGCACGGTGCGAGCAGCTAAAGAGCGCCACGTAGATGCGGCGTCACGTGAAGGAACACCGGGGTCATGAAACCACCGAACTGCAGAACCAAACAAATGTGTTTGGTCAATCGTTTGCGCAGCGCCGACATCACGCAACTCTGGCGGACGATCAGCTGTGCACACGATCATGGGCACATCACTCTGATGAGCCTCTACTACCGCACCATGAAAATGAGTTGCCGCTGTCCCGGATGTACAGAGCAGTACCGCAGGGAACCCAGACGCCGTACCTATTCCCAATGCGGCAAAGGACGCACTGCGTTCGTCGTGAAAGACATGTACCTCGATGGCCCCACTCTGTGCCAGAGCAACAGCAAGAGGAGTGCTGCGACTGCCAGGAGCGACCACAGCGTGACGCACCCCCTGACGTGACCATTCGTCGACCAAGGTTGCGCAAAATGTGGCTGCAGTGTCGCCAGAAGAACTCATGTCACCTATCGTGTCACTTATGCGTGTAGAAATCTGGTCCGACGTCGTATGCCCTTGGTGCTTCATAGGAAAGCGTCGGTTTGACAACGCCATAGAAGTGCTTCGACAGAAGGGCATTACCGAACCCATTGAAGTGGTCTTTAAGGCATACCAACTCGACCCCTCAGCCCCCGTCGGACAGCCAACCCCCGTCGTAGAGGGGTACGCCAAGAAGTTTGGTGGCCGCGAGCGAGCAGAACAGATTCTCCGACATGTGACCAATGTTGCAGCAGCAGACAACATCGAATTCAACATGGACATCGCATTGCGAGCAAACACCATTCTTGCCCACCGTGCATTGCATTGGGCGCTTGAACATCACGGGGCAATCACTCAAGGCGTTTTTAAGGAACGACTCATGAAGGCGTACTTTACCGATGGCCTTAATGTTGGCGATGCAGATGTTGTTGCTCAATGCGCAACGGATGTCAATTTGGATGGCGAAGCAATTCGAGCCTGGCTTGATACCGATGAAGGCTTTGACGCAGTACAAGAGGATTTACAGGGTGCAGCCATGCGAGAGATAACAGCGGTTCCTTCGTTCGTGATCGACGATCGTTTTCTTATTCCCGGAGCCCAAGACGTAGACGTCTTTGTCAACGTGTTAGAACGAGCGTTGACCCGTTGACCTCTCCACACGTCACATTCCTTCACGGTTTTACTCAAACGAAAGACTCGTGGTCTCCTGTATTGCAGAAGATGCAATCAAACTTCACAGCTATATGTCTTGATGCGCCTGGTCACGGTAACAACGACAACGGCGCACGTTCTCTTGCCCAAAGCGCAGATGACATTGTCGCAGCTACGCAACCGGGGATTTTGATTGGGTATTCCATGGGGGCGCGAATGGCGCTCCATGTGGCTCTCCAACACCCCCAGATGGTTTCGCAGTTAGTTCTCATCAGTGGTACACCGGGATTAGCCACACTGGCCGAAAGATCTGCTCGACTGCAGAGCGACAATGAACTGGCTGACCACATTGAAAAAATTGGCACATCAGCTTTTATCGATGAATGGTTAGCACTACCTATATTTTCAGGATTGTCGGACCAAACAAATCAAAGAAACGACCGTATTCGCAATACTGCCAAAGGTCTCGCAGATTCCTTGAGGTTTGCTGGTACCGGCACACAAGAGCCGCAATGGCCGAACCTGCATCAACTATCCATGCCAGTACATCTCATAGTAGGCGAACTAGATAACAAATTCAGAACTATTGCCAAGGACATGCAGCCACTTCTTCAATCATCGGAAATAAAGGTTGTCCCGAACGTCGGTCATACCGTCCATCTTGAGGACCCAGCCACTACTGGTCTCATTTTGGATTCAATAATTTTACGACACGATTGACAGAGCTATGCCTGCGCCGAAGGTAATACCCAGTACCAATTGCGCACGACCGACATTGCCAAGAACAATGATCAGGTCTTTCCCTTTCGCTCCGCGTGACAGAGCCTCAAGTGCTGGTCGCAGCACCACGATTCCCACTAACCCGAATAGCGCATAGGCCCCCAACAATGCTGATGTGGCACAAATGGAAAGAGCTGCAATAATCACTAGCGCCGCAAAAAACTTACGGGTGTTGGCGTCCCCAAGCTTGACAGCAAGAGTATTTTTCTCGGCAACCGTGTCACCAGGAATATCTCGCAGATTATTGATTACAAGCAGAGAACATGCGATACACCCGACGGCAACACTTGCCACAAGCCCCGCAACAGTGAATTCTTCAGCGACAACAAACTCAGTACCCGTTGTAGCCACAACTCCGAAGAAAATAAAGACAAACACTTCACCCCATCCCGCGTACCCGTATGGTCGAGGCCCACCTGTATAGGTCCACGCAGCAAGAATTGCTGCGGCTCCAACTAACACCAACCACATCGTGGTCATCAGAGCGAGTGCCAATCCAGCACACGCTGCGATACCAAACATGAGAAAAGCAGCCTGCTTAACATGGGAGGCCGTTGCTGCGCCTGAGCCAACTAGGCGCAATGGACCAACGCGAACGGCGTCAGTCCCTTTCACCCCATCTGAATAATCATTGGCGTAGTTGACGCCCACTTGTAACGCAAGACTGACAACGCCTGCTAGTGCACCCCGCCACCATACGGGGCTCATTGCCCCGCTTGCACACGCAACTCCCACAAGCACAGGCACGATCGCTGCTGGCAATGTGCGAGGTCTAGCACCGATTATCCATTTCTTCCATCCGAGAGTTGTGGGGCTTATTGGCGAAGTCATGTCTCTAGTGTCGCACGAGTCGTACGCTAGATGCGTGAACGAGTTGGTATGTCTTGACATGGCAAACAGCCAACTCTTCGTTGACCGACTCTCGCGGGCTTGGGACAACAATGATGCGGTCTTCCCTCTCGACCAACGGCTTCCTCTGCCGGCACGACAACACATTCTCAACGCGGTGAAGCCAACAATCATTGCAACGTCTGAAGGAGACACGCGCGTTGAGGGTCAACCGGTGGAACCGGGCGATGCCATCATCGTGGCAACTAGTGGCACTTCTGGTGTTCCAAAAGCAGCCGTATTAACAATGTCCGCTGTAGAAGCAAGTGCACGAGCCACCACTGAATATCTCAATGTCACATTGCGTGACACGTGGCTTGCATGTCTTCCCCCGTCGCATGTTGGTGGACTTTCCGTCATCACGCGTTCTCTCATCATGGGAACGTCACTTATTGCCGTTCCGAATTTCTCTCCCGACTCGTATGTGGAAGCAGCACAGAACGGTGCGACTCTCGTCTCGCTGGTTTCTACAGCTCTCCAAAGAATCGACCCCACCTTGTTTCGTGCAATCGTCTTGGGCGGTTCTCGCCAGTCGTCACAGTTACCGCCAAATTGCATCACCACATACGGACTAACGGAAACCGGCAGCGGGGTCGTATACAACGGCAAAGCTCTTCGTGGCGTCGAACTGGAGATACGAGAATCAATTGTGTACGTACGAGCTCCAATGTTGTTGCGTGCTTATCGTGATGGCTCGGTCCCGCTAGACAGCAACGGTTGGTTCTGCACCAGAGACAGAGGGACACTTTCCGAAGATGGCGTATTGAGCATTGAAGGACGCGAAGACGACCTCATTATTACCGGCGGAGAGAATGTCTGGCCAGAGATTGTCGAAGAAGCACTGCGAAACTTCCCATCGATTACAGACCTCTGCGTCGTTGGCGTCTCAGACCCTGAATGGGGTCACGCTGTTCATGTTTGGATTGTCACCACGGACGCACGTCTTATTTCTCTCAATGCAGTACGAGAACATGTGAAACAGACACTGCCTGCGCATTGCGCACCACAACAAATACATATCGTGACCGAGATTCCACGAACTGCCCTGGGTAAACCTCAGCGCTCAATACTCGTTGAGCGCCTGCAGACGTCTTAGCCAGCGTTTGATGAGCCGAGTCCCGCGCCACCATCGATGACGTATGTCTCGCCGGTAATCCAACTTGCAGAATCAGAGGCCAGGAACGTTGCCAGGTTTGCAATGTCTTCTGGTTCTCCCAAGCGTTTCAACGGCACGGTCGCAGCAATCTTGTCTCCAAAGTTTTCAACCAAGAAACCGGCGAAGTCAGTTTTGACTAATCCAGGTGCAATTCCAATCACCCTGTTTGGACCAATTTCGCTCGCAAGCTGACGAGTGAAATGGATCAACGCAGCTTTGGTTAAGTTGTACACGCCAAGGCCACCACCGTCTGTGCGCAAGCCACCCACTGAAGCAATATTGATAATGACGCCAGGGTTTTCTTTGAACGAGGCTTCATACGCAGCCTGTGTCCACTGCAGGGGGGCCTTCAAGTTGATTTGGAACGTCTTGTCGTAACGACCTTCGTCAACGCCCATTGTTGGTCCGTAATACGGATTCGTTGCGGCGTTGTTCACCAAAATGTCTAGGCGTCCGAACTTTGCGATGGTTTCACGCACGACATCGGTAGCAGCGGTTGGGTCTCCGACATTTGCTTGACGAATTGCCACTTCCCCATCAATACCGTCCATGGCGGACTCTTCAATTTTTCGGGACACCATCATGACGCTTGCGCCTGATTCTGCGAACGTCTTAGCGATTGCAAGACCAATTCCCCGAGATGCACCCGTAACGAGTGCGACTTTGCCTTTTAGTGAAACTTCCATTTCGCCAAGTTACAGAAATAAGTGGTCAGGGACGTTACTCAATACCAATTGTGGGCATCAGGCGAACTTCAGTGATACGACGCCCTTCAAGAGCCTCAACAACGAATCGCCATCCCTCAATCTCCAAAGTTTCGCCCACCACCGGGACATGCTCGAGAACTCCGAACAGGAAGCCACCTACAGTGTCGAACTCTGTATCCGGCAGGTCCACGTCGAAATGCTCATTGAAATCTTCGATCGACATACCGGCATCCACTAAGGATTCACCATTGGGCAAATTTCGAACGTCAGGAACTTCGTCATCATGCTCATCAACAATCTCGCCGACCAATTCTTCGAGGCAATCTTCAAGAGTTACTAATCCGGTGATGCTGCCGTACTCATCAGCCACGATGGCCATATGAAAATGATCACGTTGCATTTCTCGCATTAGTTTCGCTACCGGTTTATTTTCCGGAATCACCACAGCTGTGCGAACAAGGGAATCAACAGGCTCGGCTCCGAGTCCTGCGCGAATCGCCTTCATGATGTCTTTTGCATACACAATTCCAAGTACGTCTTCATTGTCTTCTTCGTCATTGCGCATGACGGGAAGTCGACTGACACCGTGTTCGAAAGCTTCATCAAGGGCCATATCTAACGTCTCACCAGAATTAACACTGACGATGTCGGGACGAGGCCGCATGATCTCACGGACAATGGTGTCACCAAATTCGATAATGGATTCAATCAACGCACGCTCTTCGTGCTCAATGACTTCATCTTCGACAGCGGCTTCCACCATGCCAAGGAATTCTTGCTCTCCAATAAAAGGACCTTGCTCTAATCCTTTTCCTTTCACGACAATATTTGTCAAACCAATTAGGGCTTGAGAGATCTTTGTTAACGGGTAGAAACCAACCAACAGCGCAACAAAGCGCGACGTAGACAGTGCAGCTCTGTCTGAATGAAGAATTGCATAGGTTTTTGGCACGGCTTCTGCAAATACAAAAAACACGACAACGTTCAAGATGACACCAATCGCAACTCCAGTCGGCCCGAACAGACGGCCTGCTACTACTCCGGTCAACGTTGCTTGCACTGTTTGGCAAACATTGACGGAAAGTAGAAGCGGATTAACCCACCGCTCGGGATGCGTCACCAGCCCCAAAAGTGCTGACCCACCACGTGCGCCAGAATCGGCTAGTGCTTGTGCTTTCGGTTTAGAAACACGGGATAAACCCATCTCAGCTATCGACAAGACAATAAGGCATAGCAACAAAATGAGAATGCCGACAAGCATCCACCAGTCAGCTGAAGTTGGGGTTGCAGCAATCATTCGTCTTGCTCCTGTCTAAATACCACAGGTGCTGGTCCTGCCCAATGGTGTTTTGTCAAGATTGCCAACTCATGATCACGCATCACTGTTGTTGTTTCTTCATCGTGATGGTCATACCCGAGCACATGGAGAATCCCATGCACCAGCAACAGCGCCACTTCATCGTCCATGGTTCCGGCATGACTAGATGCTTGACGTTCGGCAACCAGAGGACAAATAATGACGTCACCCAACAATGTTGGAACATCGTCGTTATCGGGCTGAGGTCTGGCTGGTCCGCGCGTCAACGCTCCTGGGCCAGGAGGTTCTGCGCTGTCCACAGCATCAAGCGGAAACGCCAACACATCTGTTGGTCCGACTTTGCCCATGTGTTCACTGTTCAGATCAGCCATTGTCGCTTCGTCTACGAAAAACACTGACAACTCGCAGGCACCATGAACTCCTTCATGCAAAAGAGTGGCGACGGCCAATTGACGCCATCTCGCCAAATCAACAAAAGTACCCGATTGTTCATCGGAACAGAAAATTTCAGGTACTCCGTCTCCACCTGCGCGACGAGGCATGTGCAGTCTTGGTCGTGAGTCAGTCATCACGGGCCGCCTTGCGCGCCGAATTTCTACGTGCCTCAGCATTGGTAAAACGCTCGTATGCAGCAACGATGTCGGCAACAATGCGATGACGCACTACGTCTGATCCGTCAAGATACACAAATTGCAAGGAATCTATGTGGCCTAACTTTTTCTCCAGACCGACTAACCCACTGCGACCATCAGGGACATCGATTTGCGACACGTCTCCTGTGATTACAACCTTTGATCCGAATCCGACTCGGGTCAGCAGCATCTTCATTTGTTCGGGGGTTGTGTTTTGCGCTTCGTCAAGAATGATGAACGAGTTATTCAGAGTTCTACCCCGCATAAAGGCAAGTGGCGCTACTTCGATTGTTTGGCGTTCGATCAATTTGGCTGCTGCTTCCAGATCCATCATGTCATATAGCGCGTCATATAAAGGTCGAAGATATGGATCAATCTTTGCCATCAAGTCACCGGGTAAGAACCCCAGACGTTCGCCAGCTTCTACGGCAGGTCGGGTAAGAACAATGCGTTGAACTTGGCGGGCATGAAGCGCTTGCACCGCCATCGCCACTGCTAACCAACTCTTTCCTGTTCCCGCTGGTCCCACACCGAAAGTAATGGTGTTCTCCCGAATGGCATCGACATACCTTTTTTGACCAGCTGTCTTTGGGCGCACCATGCGTCCGCGTGAGCCCTTCAAGATGTCGTCAGTCAACACACTGCTCGGCCTTTGTTCGGCACGCACCATCACAATGCTGCGATCCATCACTGACTGATCAAGCCGTTCACCACTTTGGAGAAGAAGAACCATCTCTTCGAACAATCTGCCCACTTGGTGCGCTCGTGGCCCAGAACATCCAATCTCGTTTCCCCTCACCACCACAGCGACATCAGGAAAGGCATCTTCTACTCGGCGAAGTAGTTCATCGCGCTGACCAAGCAGTTCTGCCATGAGATGAGCGCCTGGTACAACGACCGTGACGGTGGGAGCAACGGTGGTCATGTGGCTTCAGACTATCTATCTGGGGCTCAGATACAGGTTCCCCTCCCATGAACCCCACTCGTAGTACCGTCAATTGGGTTCGATTGGGCGGTCACCACATGCAGAATTCGAGACAAAGTGGCACGTAAAGCCCTCTCCGTAACTGCATGGATCTTTGCGATTGCGGCTGTCGGCCTCGGCGCCGCACATGCAGTCATCGCCGACGGTTTCTACAGCGTGCCTGCCATTTCTTGCCTTGTCATCGCCGTGTTCGGCGTGATCACCGGAATTGCAGCCCACAAAGCACCACTGCCTGTCACCGTAATTACCGTGCTTACTGCTAGCACCCTTTTCGCGGCACGCATCTTTGAAGACAAGGGAAGCACACATCATTCCCTGACAGCAGAATCACTCTTTCTTGCTTCTCAACTTTTGCTTGTCCTCGGTCTCGTTTTCATAATTCGTCAACGACTCACTGGGCAGGCGGGAAATGTTCTTGCCGATGGTCTCATCGTCGGTATCGGAGCCTGGCTCATTGTGTGGGTCTATCTTGTCCAACCGTCGCTCGGCATCACAGGAAATTCAGCATCTTTCACAACGATTCGCAGCATGACCCTCGCAGTCTCAATGATCGTTCTTTTTCTTTTGGTCACGCTGTTGTTTTCCGAGACTGTGCCCTCGCCCGCAAATGCATTCTTAGGCGTAGCAATTGCTTTGACTTTGGCCGAAGTCATCTTGCGTGCTGTCGTATCACGTGGAGATGTCTCATTTTCCCTAGCAACACTTGATGCTCCGCTTCTGATAGCGGTTGCATTGGCAGGCGCGGGATTCGCTCACCCAACTATTCGCCATGTCTCCGCCAGCGGTTCTCATACTGTAATGCCGGCACTAATGACACGACTGCTGACCACCACATCATCTCTTGTCGCGCCAATCATCATTCTTGCCATTGACAAACCGGCGAATAATCAAGACACCACAGTGCGGACAATAACAGTGTGCATTCTCACTGCTGTCGTGATGTCGCGCGTAGTGCAATCAGTGCGACTCAATGCGAACACTCAAGAGCAACTTGTTCGCAGCGCACTTACAGATTCACTAACTGGATTACCCAACCGTGTTCTCATGCTTCAGCACATCGAAACAGCGATGCGGTCTTCATGGAAGACCCACCTTCAACCAACCGTTCTTTTTATCGACGTGGACCGATTCAAAAACATCAATGACAGCCTTGGGCATTCTGTCGGAGATGACGTACTAACTGAAGTATCACGACGTCTCACCTCCGCTGTGCCGTCACATGCCACTGTCGCGCGAATCGCTGGTGATGAATTCGTGGTTCTTGATGCAACAACCCAAACAGTGACGCAATCGGTTCTCTTGGCAGAGGAGGTTCTGGATTCGCTTCGCAGCCCAATTAACACGAGAGATGGCGACATGTTTGTCACTGCAAGCATTGGCGTTGCATATGCCCCTACAGCAGTGGAGTTATCCGCCAACGAATTGATGAGGCATGCCGACACTGCCATGTACCGAGCAAAGAATGCAGGAAGAAATTGCATCGCCTTATTCGACGATTCAATGCTCGAAAGCGTGACCAAACGTCTTGATGTAGAAACGGCCCTCTATCGAGCACTTGAAAGAAATGAACTTCATCTCGTACATCAGCCCATTGTTGACATCGACTTAGGAATTGTTGTCGGTTTTGAAGCTCTGATGCGCTGGGATCGCGGACAATCCCAGGTGGTCTCGCCTGATGAATTTATTCCCATTGCAGAAGAAACAGGGATCATTGTCCCATTGGGCTCATGGGCTATCAACGACGCACTTACACAACTTCGGTCGTGGATTGATGCCGAACACTGTTCACCAAGCACCACGATGAGTGTCAACGTTTCAGTACGTCAACTTCATGATCCTCAATTTGTCACAGTTGTGTCCGAAGCCCTTGCGTCGTCTGGAATACCTGCTGAACAACTGTGGCTCGAGGTGACGGAAAGCGTCATGATCACCGAACCTACGCAAGCGCTTGCTTCTCTTCATCGCCTCAATGCTCTCGGAGTCCGTATCGCCATTGATGATTTCGGAACTGGCTATTCATCACTCTCGCTACTACAACGGTTTCCCATTCAGTGCATCAAGATCGACAGGGCGTTTGTGAATGATGTTGTGACTGAACCAGCAACACAAAATATTGTTCGAACGATTGTCGCCATGGCCACCGCAATGGGAGCCGACATTGTTGCAGAGGGCGTAGAGAACATTGAACAACTGGACCAACTCACGTCACTCGAGTGCCACCGTGCCCAAGGTTATTTATTTAGTCGGCCCGTACATGTTGATGACGTTCCTCGTGTTGTGAAGTTCATTGAAGATCCAACTCACTGGCGAGAAATCACCGGGCGAAATTAACTTGGAGCGCCTGCTGACGCAAGGCTTCCGTCAGGATTTCTGATGAACAACTCAACGGTGTGTGCTCCAGGCGTGAGCAATGTGTAGTCCAACACCGCAGTGAAGCTAGTAACGGAACGTGCACCAGATAATTCTCCGATGACTCCAGCGGCAATTCCATCAACGGTGATGATTCCTTCTGTCCCGGCATCTAATGGTTGAGACAGCGTGACTTCGCCGGTTATGAGCGCAGGGATAGATGCTCCTCGTTTCCCAGACACATTCGTAAACATGCGCTTCTGCTTTATGGTCCACTCAGTGATGCGTTTATCTGCGGTGCGTTTTCCTATTCGAGTGCCAATCAGTGAAGCACTCTCACCAACCGACGCAACCTTGTTGATCGAGCCAACATTAGAAACGATCTCTGCATAATGCGCTGCCCGCGATCTGGTCTCCTCAAATCCGCCTGCAATAACCGATGTTTCTCCAGTTGCTGACACAACCCGACGAACTCGCCCCGTTGGACAATCGTGTGCCAGGGATTTTCCGGCGAAGGTCCATGAACTTGCGGTTTCAGTTACATCGATGATGGTTGGCAACAAATCAAGATTCGATATCGCGCAATCATCAGAGACACCCTTCTTCTGGTTTGGATATTTGATGAATGTCGGAATTCTGTATATGTCCGCAACTTGATCTGGGTCCATGAAGTCCGTATGACGTTGCGGCATGGTGGGAATAAATGAAATGCCGTGGTCTGCACTCACTACCAACATCGTTGAATCCCATTTGCCCGAGACCTTCAAGTCTGAAATCAGATTTTGTATCACACGGTCTGCGGCACCCACTTGATACAAGAAGGTTTGATACATATCGCGAATCACTTCTTCGTTATCAGGATTCTGTGTTGAAATAGTCGGTGACAATGGGTCAACTCGGAAATCTGGTGTGATTCTCCATGGCGCATGCGGCAACAATGCATGCACTACTTGCACGCGAGGCGCCTTCGACTCAGCCACAATCTGTACTGCGCGTTCTACTGCTTCTACTTGCGACAAGGCTCCTACTGCGAACTGGTCTTTGAACTTATTTGCCACAGCCCCAAAACCGCCCCATGTTCCTTCAATTGACGGAACATACTTGCGCAGTACCGGAGGAAATACGCGTTGGCCATATACAAACGCCGCGTCACGCAAGAAAGTTTTGAGATGACCTGCGCTAAAAGAAAACGCCGCTCCAGATTTGCCGCCGCACACGGAGTGAGGACACAAACTTGTGACTGGTTCAATTCCGCCGACCGATGTTGCATCGGCGAACAAGGTAAAAATATTTTTGGGATATTGCGAAAGAAACGGTCCCCCGGTTTGCGCCGGTACCGAAGACGACAAAATTGCCGGTACCGCTTGATGTGTGAAGTTTGATTCAGCGACCGAATTGCGATACCAAGTAGAACCCTGAGCTAATTCAGCAAACCCAGGAAAACGGACGGCATTAATGTTCCCGTCATTTCCAAGTAACGAAGCGAGTGGGAATTCATCAAAAATCACTTGAAGAACCGTCACGTCCTTTTTCCCAATTACTGCATCAGACTGTGGCCCATCAGATTCCAGCAATACTGGCTGCAATGCAATGACCGCACTTCCCAAAACTGCCACGGACAAAACTGATAACCAACGAGACCATTCGCGGACTGGTTTGGATTTATCGAAAGCCCATGGAAGGACAAGGGCAAATGCGAGTCCGATCGCGATAGACGGAATGTTGCGATTCACATCGAGCCATCGAGCGACTGCCAAGCCCAACAACAGCGACAAGCCACTAATCAGAGATAGACGCGTCGCCTCATTCACCTTTGGACCGAACATCGCAGAGAATCGGTCGAGAACAACACAGGTAAGGGCAGGGGCAAGCCCCACCAGCAGGAGGAAAACGACCACTTCTAATGGCGACAACTTTGCGGCTGAGAAAACTGTCGTGTTTTTTCCATACAGATCAAGTAAGGGCTGGGCTATCGCCATCGTTGATAAGGCTAAATAGGACAAAAAGTGACGGCGGAACATCTGACAACCTTGCCACAATGGAAGTGTGCCTTTCATGTCTCGTTCTACTTGGGTTCGCCTCAGAGGCATCTCCGTGTCATTTCTTGCCGTATTGGGACTTTCTCTACTGCAATCACCTCAATCCGTTCATGGTCGACCCGTTGCCATCGGAGCAAATGGTCAGGGCGCGCTATTGATCGTTGGCGACAGCCTCACCGTTGGGACCGAAGCGTTCGGAACTCTCTCAACAAAAGTGAACTCTCTTGGAATCTGGACCAACGTTGCGATGGATGCAAAAGTGGGTCGCAAGGCTTCGCTCGGCGCAAGCGTGATTGAAAAGGGACTCACTGCAACAACCACTGCAATAGTTATTGCACTTGGTACTAACGACATGATTTCAAAATCTGAGACCTGGTATCCGCGTTGGGTGATTGACATCGTCATGCAAAAAACTCGGAGCCTCCCCGTGTTATGGGTCAACTTGGAATTTTCTCAAACAGGTCGCAGCGATTGGCGCGCTCGTGGTGTTCGATTTAACAAGGAGTTGCGATTAGCAAAGCTGCGTTATCCAAATCTTGCGATCGCAGATTGGAACTCAGCGTTCACTCCTGTATCCAAAAGCCGATTCATTGAAGATGGTGTTCACCTATCTGTGTCTGGATACAAAACCCGAAGCAACTTCCTAGTTCCTGCCATTTCATCATTCGGTACCACGATTGTTAACGCCAGCACAACGACAAGCACCACTACATCCACCACCATTGCGCCTTCAACGTCAACGACCTCAACCAGCAGCACGACAACAACAGTTGCCAAATAACTGAGTAGTACTCTGTGCGGATGCGCGCTGTTACATCGTCCCAAGGTTCAGTCTTCGTCGGGGACCACGACGAACCCGCAGGAACTGGTGAACTCATAACCGTTACCTCAGCGGGAATTTGTGGATCAGATTTACATCTGATCGCATCAGGACTCTCCGGGGTCATTCTTGGTCATGAATTTGGTGGCTTCACTACAGACGGCACACTTGTCGCTGTGCGCCCCACCGGAGAATGCGGCTCGTGCCCACAATGCACCTCAGGATTCCCCCACACATGCAAAGACGCTGCCGCCTCACTTCATGGCACCTCTATTAATGGTGGTCTGGCGGAATTCGTCCGCGTAGAGCCTTCGCGCCTGATGCCAGTGCCTGCCGGTACTGATCCGGCCACTGTTGGCCTTGTCGAACCTCTTGCAGTCGTTGTGCATGGAATCAACCGCGTACCACTGATATCGGGTATGTCTGCTCTTGTTGTGGGCTCAGGTTCTATTGGCCTGCTCACAGCAGCCGTGCTCGCCGATAGGGGCATCAAAGTTGACATTGTGTGCCGCCACCCCCATCAATGTGAAGCCGCTGAGAAGCTCGGAGTCAATGCAGTATCCAAGCACGCCACTAACTATGACGTCTCTTTTGATGCCGTGTGCACACAAGAGTCGCTCGACATGTGCTTCACCGCTACACGTCCGCGCGGGAGCGTCGTTGAGTACGGAATGATTTGGAGCAGTATCCAACTCAAGAATCAGATGATGTTGAAAGAAATTTCTCTCGTGCCATCTATTTTCTATAGCCACAATCATGAACAGAACGACTTTGCAAGTGCCGTCGACATGTTGGTCCGCCATCCGGAACTTGTGAGCACGTTAATTACTCATCGTTTTTCGCTGGAAGAATCAGTCCAAGCATTCGCAGTTGCAAACGATCGACAAGCCGGCGCAATCAAGGTTCATATTTTTACGAACTTGTGAAATATTTTTTCACAATCATTTGTGAAAATAATTTGGTTGATGCACACAATTTATTTGAAATAATTTGTGTCAATGTGAATTGCGGTTGTATGTCACATGACAACCGTCACGACATTTTGCGCACTACCTTGTCTGAAGTCACAACACTGGGTTGATGACAGTTTTAGGGGTAATTCTTATGACACAAACTCACTCAATGCGCTCACGTGTATTGCGTCGCGTTGGTGTTGCAGTAGCAACAGCAATAGCGATTTCAACCGTGGCTTCTACAGGCAGTCAAGCTGCTACTGATCCATCTGCTGCAAAATACGGCGGCGAAGTAAAGGTCGGAATATTCGACACCTTCCCTGGTTTCTGTGTTGGTAACAACCCAGCAAACTCCGCACTTATGGCAGTCCGCTCGATGTACGAAACATTGTTTGAACGCACAGTTGGTGGCGACTACGTCGGCCTTCTTGCAACAGGAGCTGTCGCTTCATCTGACTTGAAGACATGGACAGTTACCCTTCGCGAAGGTGTGAAGTTCCACGACGGAGCTGACTTCAATGCAGCAGCAGTAGTAACGAACTACCAAGCAATCACAGGTCTCATTGCAGCTGGCGCATACGCAGCCGGCGCAACTGCTGCTGCCAAAGCTGGCGGCAATGCAACTGCTCAAGGTGCTGCTGGACTGGCCGCATATGCCACCAAGGGTTACACAGTGGGCACTGGGGCTGCGTTTGCTGCAAACATCAAGAGCTTCTCAGCCAAGTCAACATACGTAGTTGAGTTTGTTCTTGACCGCGCACAAAATGACTTTCTCGGAACTCTTTATGCATCAGGTCGTGGCTTCATGCGTTCACCCGCTCAATTTGCTACGTCAACTGCATGTTCCACAACACCAGTTGGTACCGGACCATTCAAGCTCGTGAGCTGGACAACTGATTCGCTCATCGTTGCCAAGAATGCTTCATACTGGCGGACAGATCCAAACTCTGGCGCAAAATTGCCATACCTCGACAAGATCACATTCACGAATGTGAAAGAAGGTTCACAGCGTGCAGCTGCAGTCCGCAAGGGCGCACTTGATGCTGGAATGTTCGCAGGTGCTGCAGAAGGAACTTTCATCAAGGACCTTCGACTTCGCAAGACCGTCGTTAACGAATACAAGTCACCTGTTGAGTACTTCCCTTCATTGTGGTTGAACCAAGGAAAGCCTGGCTCTCCATTCGCAAACAAGAATGCACGTCTCGCAGTTCTTTCATGCCTTGACCGCGTTAACTACGTCAAGGTACGCACAAAGGGTGAAGGCACTGTGCCGACATCATTGGTTGGACCAAAGAGCGACATGTTCTCAACTCGTGGATACTCAAAATATGATGTAACTGCCTCAAAGAATTTTGTTGCTGCCTACAAGACAGAGACCGGTAAAGCCGATCTCACTTTCTCAATGCCAGTTGACACGTCTTCAACTTCACAAGCAAACGCAAAGTTCCTCAAAGAGACTTGGGCAAAGTGCGGCATCACAGCCAATACGGTTGTTGAAGAAACAGCTGTCATTATCGCGAAAGCATTCAACGCTGCACCGAAAGTTGCATCTGGCGAGTACTACAACGCATACGACATGATTCCTATTCTTCTTTTCGAAGGAACAGACGTCACGTTCAACTTGCCGTTCGTTATCACTAACGCATTCCCTGCAACAAGCACAAGCCCAGTAAAGGCTCTCTTCCAGACCAGCGTTGGCGTTGTTTTGGGTCTGAACCATCACTCAGATACGAATGTCGACGCCTTGTTCTATGCAGGTGAAGCATCTCAATCTCGTGCAGGCGCAAAGACCAAGTACGCAGAAGGCACCGCCTACCTGCAGACCAATGGCTTCATGGGTAACGTCACACACACCTATTACACACTCTTCACCTCGAAGAAGTTGGCCGGAATCGGCGAGCTTCAATTGGTAAAGGGCAAGACTCAGCGCGTTGTCACCAACTGGGGCATCGACTGGACAGGCGTGTACAAGACGGCCTAATCGCCTCTTCAACACACCATCTTCAATGGGGATGGGGGTTTCCGAAAGGATTATCCCCATCCCCTTTGTTATTGGCAGAACCAACCCCACCCCCTACCCTTGGCGAGGAGATATTTGCCTAACGCAATGAATTTCCATCCTGTGTCTGGCGTCACCACTTCAATGGCTGATATGGTGGCTTTCGTCACATCAATACAGGTGTGCATATTTGGGGGGAACTCAATGACTCAAAGTCAGATCACTCGGTCACGTGTGATGCGTCGTATAGGGGTAGCAGTTGCGGCCACTATTGCGATCACCACAATGGCCTCAACCGGAAGTCAAGCGGCATCAAAGCCAAATGCTTCCAAATACGGCGGGGAAGTAAAGGTCGGAATCTTCGACACCTTCCCTGGTTTCTGTGTTGGTAACAACCCAGCTAACTCTTCACTCATGGCTACACGTACTGTGTACGAAACATTGTTTGAAAAAACTCGCGGTAACGACTACGTCGGATTGTTGGCAAAGAGCGCAGCAGCTTCAGCCGACTTAAAGACTTGGACAGTCACCTTGCGTCCAGGTATCAAGTTTCACAACGGTGAAGCACTTGATGCTGCGGCAATGGTTACGAACTGGAAGAACACTTCAGGAACTAACTATGTCGCCACATATTTGACAAAGGGCGCAGCAGCAGCAGGTGCGGCATATGCTCACACTCTAGGTACTGCAGTTCCATTCCAGTCAAATATCTTGTTGGCGGCCGTGTCCCCTACAGACCCTTTGGCCGTCATCTACACCCTTGACCGTCCACAGAATGACTTTGAAGGAACTCTGTATGCATCTGGTCGTGGTTTCGTACGAGCACCTGCTCAACTTGTTGACAAAACAACTTGTTCAGGTAACCCAATTGGAACTGGACCTTTCAAGATTGTTAGTTACACAACTGACGAAATGATCGTTGCAAAGAACGCCGACTATTGGCGCACAGATCCAAAGACTGGCGACAAATTGCCATATCTGGACAAGATCACTTTCACTAACGTGAAGGAAGGCTCACAACGTGCAGCAGCAGTCCGCAAGGGCACAGTAGACGCAGCAATGTTCTCTGGCGCATCTGAAGGAACTTTCATCCAAGACCTTCGCAAGCGCAAGTCTGTTGTCACGGAGTACAAGTCACCTGCTGAGTACTACCCATCAACGTGGCTGAATCAGGGCAAGCCTGGATCTCCGTTCAAGAACATTCACGCACGTAATGCAGTCCTTGCTTGTGTCGACAAAGTCACTTGGGTCAAGGCCCGTACTAAGGGCGAAGGTGTTGTCTCGACATCACTTGTCGGTCCAAACAGCGTCATGTATACAAAGAACGGCTTCCAGACGTACGACCCAGTATTTGCGAAAGCAGAAGTTGAGTTGTACAAGCAAGAAACCGGTGCAACATCTCTGACCTTTACTGGCCCTTCAGATGTCTCATCGACTTCTATCTCGAACGCCAAGTTCTTCCAGACCATGATGGCTGCGTGTGGAATCACCTATAACTTCGTCATTGAAGAGGGTGCTGTCATTATCGGTAAGGCGTTCAACCCTTCACCGACAGCGACTTCCTACTACAACGCCTACGATGCCATTTCGATTCTTTTGTTCGAAGGAACAGACGTTACGTTCAACCTGCCATTCGTTCTTACCAATGCTTTTGCACCGGAAATTAAGAACGCTTCGGGAACAGTAGTTTCAGCTGCTAGCAAGAACTTGACAGCAACCTTCTTCAGGGCTTCAATCGGATCAATTCTTGGTTTGAACCATCACTCAGATACGAATGTTGACCTCGCTTTCTACGCAGGAGAAGCAGCACAAAGTGCAGCTCTTGCAAAAGCGAAATTCCAAGAAGGAACGGCCGTCTTGCAAAAAAATGCAATCATGGGCGCAACTTTCTACTTCAGTTATGAACTGTTCGCAGGAAACAAACTGGGAGGAATCGGAACACTCAGCATTGAAAAAGGCAAGACCCAACGTCTCGTCACAAACTGGGGTATCGACTGGACTGGTGTTTACAAAAAGTAATCACTTCTCTTAGAGAAACTTAAAAAAGGAGGCGGCGCCAATTAGGCGTCGCCTCCTTTTTTGTACTACAGTAAAACAATTCAAAGGGGGAATTTTGGACACCATGCGTCTGATTTTTAAGCGGTTCGTCGCAATGTGCACTGTCGTGATTATCGCGACATTCTTGCTGTCATTGCTGATGAGACTTCTACCGGGAGATCCTGCAGCAGTGCTTGTACCGAACGCACCGGACCAAGTCCGTGATGTCATTCGCCAAGAGACTGGACTTTCTAAAGGAATTTTCGGTTACTACTGGCAATGGTTGTCTGGAATGCTGACTGGAGACTTCGGCAAGTATTACCTCAACGGTGGTTATCGCACTGTTGCGTCAGTGCTACAACGGTGCTTGCCTCCCTCGTTGTATCTCATCATGTACTCGCAGATCGTTGCACTAGTAATCGCAATTCCATTAGGCCTCACCTCTGCCTACAAAGAAGGTTCACGCTTCGACCGAATCACTAGCTCTGTTCTATTCACCACAGTGTCGGTGCCGGCGTTTGCTCTTGGCCTTATTCTCTCTCTTATTTTTGCGGTACAACTCGGATGGGTTGATCCCATCGGATACGAGTCACCGTTTGGGCATCCATGGCAGCACTTCAAGTTGATGATTCTTCCGGTCATCAGTCTTTCTGTCGGGCTCACTTCTTCTTACACACGATTGTTACGAACCGACGTCATTGCTACTCTCAAAGAGGATTACGTCACTATGGCAGCCTCAAAAGGAATCTCAAACAGACGTGTTTTGTGGAAACATGTTTTCCGCCCATCTAGTACTACCTTGCTTACGTCGGCGGCTCTGAACATGGGCGGACTTATTGGCGGGACTATTATCGTTGAAACAATTTTTGTTATTCCGGGAATTGGGTACGAAATTGCCTACTCAATCGGAGCGAGACAGATAATTGCAATGCAGACATTGATTGCTTTGGTGTCATTTGCATATGTATTTTTCAATACTGCAGTTGACCTTCTAACAAACCTCACCGATCCAAGAACGAGAGAACGCCGTGGCTGACGAAACACAAACAATGCCCGAAACAGTAACTTCGGCTAAAAAGAAAAAGCCAGTGGGCTTTTATATCGCTGGTTCATGGATAGTTCTCATTCTGCTCGCTGCTGTCTTCGGATGGGCTCTTCCTGCACCTCAATGGGACCAATCCTTCTACGACAGCCTGGGAGTTTCTCCTTTTCATCATTCCCACATCTTGGGCACGACCCTCGATGGGTATGACATGTTTGCCGGCCTAGTAAACGGTGCTCGTTTATCGGTCTTTGTCTCACTATCGGCAGTTGTTGTAGGTGGTGCAATCGGATCAGTTATCGGGATCAGCTCAGCTTACTTCCGTGGGCGGATTGACATATTGGTCACCATGGCTTTCAACGTCATGCTGTCGATTCCTAACCTTGTTTTGTCCCTTTCTCTCATTTCAGTACTCGCGTTTTCAGACGAAAATCACCCAGCTACAACCGCTCGGCGAGTGGGAGTACTTATTTTGTCCCTGACAATTGTAATTATTCCTATCCTCGGACGCATTTCACGTGGAGCAACATTGCAATGGTCGAGCCGCGAATTTGTTCTTGCGTCCAAGTCAATGGGCACATCAAACTTTGTAATCATTCGGAAACACATCATTCCAAACGTTGCCCCAGCGATCCTCGCGATTGGTTTCCTAGCAATAGGCTCAGTCATAATCGTCGAGGGGTCCTTGGCAGTTCTTGGTATCGGAATTCCTGGTGGTGCCAGTTGGGGTTCAATGCTCGCAAACGGCCGCGGCAATATTGCGTATTCACCATGGGAGGTGTACCTCCCCGCTGGATGCATAGCCCTCACAGTAATTTCGTGCAACTGGTTTGGTGACTATGTACGAACCACCCTTGATAAGAGAGAGTCAAAGATATGAGTTCGCTCCTTAAAATCGACGACATGTCAGTTCGGTTCGCCACTCCTCGTGGCGATCTGAAAGCTGTCAATAACGTCTCAATAGAATTACTCAAAGGTGAAAGTCTCGGTGTAGTGGGTGAATCGGGTTCTGGTAAGACCGTTCTTTCACGAGCAACGATGGGCCTTCTGCCAAGCACAGCCACTCGTACCGGAACAATTACCTATCAGGGCCAAGACATCACTGCGCTTCCAAAGGATGAAGTACGTGAATTGTGGGGAACCGGAATGGCCATGATCTTTCAGGATCCAATGACCGCTCTAAACCCGGTCCGACGCGTTGGTTCACAACTGACTGAGAGCCTTACAGTTCGCCTTGGAATGAACAAGAAAGACGCCAAAGAAAAGGCTATCGAACTTCTGAAGCGAGTGCGTATACCTGACCCAGAGGCAATGTTGCGTAAGTTTCCGTACCAACTGTCCGGAGGTATGCGCCAACGCATCATGATCGCAATTGCCGTTTCCTGTGAGCCTGAACTCCTCTTTGCAGACGAACCAACCACTGCTCTTGACGTCACCGTCCAAGCGCAGGTACTTGATCTCATTACCGAACTGCGTAAAGAATCAAACATGGCAATGATTCTTGTCACTCACGACCTTGGTGTTGTGGCCGGACATACAGACAAGATTGCAGTCATGTACGCAGGCGATGTAGTGGAATACGCGCCGACTCGTGAATTGTTTTCAAACATGAAGATGCCCTACACCGAAGCATTGCTGAAGTCGATACCTCGTCTCGAAACACCTACTGGAAGTCGATTGCCTGTCATCGAAGGTCGATTGCCTGATCCAACGAAGAATGAGCCTGGTTGCCCTTTTGCGAATCGTTGTCCCTATGTAACAGACAAGTGCCGTGCTGAAAAGCCGCCACTTACTGATGGCGGAAATAATCACTTTTATCGTTGTTGGTTCCCATTAGGAGGAGTTAAGTAATGGCTGGTATCGGAAAAGCTCATATGCGTCCCGATGGGGATCGCGTTCTCACTGTTGAAGATCTCACTGTTGAATTCCGACTGAGCAAGGACAAAATTGTCAAAGCGGTCTCAGGAATCAGTTTTGATCTTATTCGAGGCGAGACTCTAGCCATTGTGGGGGAATCTGGTTGCGGTAAGTCCACTCTCGGAAAAGCAATTTTACAATTGCCTAAGCCAACTAGTGGTTCAGTTAATTTCTTATCCACCGAATTGACCACACTGGGTAAAAAAGAACTACGCGACATGCGCCCGGCAATGCAGATGATTTTTCAAGACCCGGTGAGTTCACTAGATCCCCGCTTACCTGTCAGCAAAGTTCTCGCTGAACCCCTCAAGGTGTGGAAGCGTGGCAACCAGGTAGAGATTGATGCAAAGATTGACGAACTTCTCAATGCAGTAAACCTTGATCCCAGTGTTGTTCGAGATCGCCGTTCATATGAGTTCTCAGGTGGACAATGTCAGCGCATCAGCATTGCTCGTTCCCTAGCACTAGAACCCACCTTGATTATTTGCGATGAGCCTGTATCAGCACTCGACGTTTCTGTTCAGGCTCAAATTTTAAACCTGCTTCAAGACATGAAAGACCGTTACGGCCTTACGTTGATCTTCATCTCTCACGACCTCGCAGTCGTGAAGGCTGTGAGCACCCGTGTCATGGTGATGTATTTAGGCAAAGTATGCGAAGTCGCCCCGCCTGATGAGTTGTACAAGCACACTCGTCACCACTACACAAGGGCTCTCGTTGCTTCGGTGCCAATTCCGGACCCGGATCGACCCACATCATCTCAACTTATTCAAGGTGAGCCTCCATCGCCGATGAACCCACCATCGGGTTGCCGCTTTCGCACACGCTGCCCTGCTGCAACCGAAAAGTGTGCTGCTGAAGAACCACAACTGCGTGAAGTAGCTGTTGGCCATTTTGTGGCCTGTCACCACCCCAACGAGTCGTAATTACTATTCCGGCCAGCCCGGAGTATCTGCATCAAGTTCAACACCCATGGTGTTGAGAAAACCTGACACCAAACGGTAGGTGCCTGCCACCATGACCAACTCAATCAGTTCGTCTTCTTTCCAATCAGCTGTAAGTAATTTCCACGTTGCTTCACTGACGCAATTGTCAGAACATAAATCATCAGCCATTGCAATCAACGCGGCGTCACGGTCGCTCCATGTATCAGCATCGAATTTCTTCGTCAGTGCGTCTATTTCAGACAGTGCCAATCCAACACGTTGACCGATAATTGTGTGTTGTCCAAATTCATACACTGATTGACAGTTCCAACCGACACGCAGAATAACTATCTCGCGTTCGCGAGCTGGCAAAAGCCCCTTATTCAGAAATAGACCGGCAAAGTTCATGAAGCGTTTCAGCACTTTCGGATGATGTGCAATTGTTCCGAAAATATTCAGTGGCGTGCCCGCGGGCGAATTTATTCCCCCACCCATAATTTCCTGCAGTTCAGGGGTCAATTCCTCTATTGGTGATATTCGTGGTGAAGCGGGACGAGGCGAGCCCAGTGGGGAAAATAATTCAGTCATGGCCCTATTCTGCTTCATGGCTGACCCCACACCGAACCCGAACTACCGTATGAGGATGCAGCAGTGCCCACTTTGGGAAACACATAATGTCCCCTAGTTCATTATTTCCTGTCAGCGGCGAACTACTTGCCTGCGATGGTTCAGCTGTGCTTGTTCCAGATTTTTTTTCTTCCTCAGAGGCAGACCAACATTTCACCGACCTTGTGGCAAAAACGCCGTGGGAGCAACACAGCCTGAAAATATTTGGAAAGCAAGTGCCTGAGCCACGCCTGTCTGCCTGGCATGCTGACGCGGAACTGACGTACTCATATTCTGGGCAACCCCGAACTCCCCACCCTTGGAATGAACCCCTCGCGGCCGTACGCAAGGCCTGTGAAGCCCACATCGGTCATACGTTCAATGGGGCTCTCCTCAATCTGTACCGGTCAGGATCTGATGCTATGGGCTGGCATTCTGATGACGAGCCAATAAACGGCGTCAATCCAGTCATCGCCTCTGTCAGTTTGGGAGCAGAACGACGATTTGACTTTCGGCATAAACAAACGCGAGAGGTCGTCTCAGTGAAACTTCCCCACGGATCTCTACTTGTTATGTCAGGAGCATGCCAAGCCAATTGGCATCACCGAATAGCTAAGACAACCCGAGAGATTGAGCCACGACTTAATATTACTTTTCGTTTTCTCCTCAGATAAGCAGCTAAAAAACTGTGCAATAATTTGCGCATGAAGAACAACATCGGCTCCATTCTCACCAAACGAACGCTTTTGAACCCCACCAACGAAGCTCTCTTTGATGTTGCTCAGGGTACTCGTTTTTCGTATGACGAACTCAACAGTCGAACTAATCAGGTAGCTAACGGTCTACGGTCACTGGGTGTACAAAAGGGCGACCGTGTTGCCTTGCTGATGATGAACTGCCATGAATTTGTCACGTCATTTTTTGCCATTGCCAAAATAGGAGCAGTGATTGTGCCATTGAACTGGCGTCTTGTACCTGACGAACTTGAATTCATCGTGAAAGATTCCGGTGCAACTGTTCTCCTTTCCGGTTCTGAATTTGACGTTGCAATTACAGAACTTCACTCTCGCGGTAATCGCACCGATGTGACACATTGGATCCGCGTTGGCAACACCGATTCTTCACCCTCGTTTGTACAGTCATTTGATTCAGTAGTGAACTCTCAGCCAATAACTGAGCCAGAGATCACTGCATGGGATGACGACTTGCTCTACATCATGTACACATCGGGCACTACTGGCCTTCCTAAAGGTGTGATGCACACACACAACACCCAAATGGCCGCACTTATCACCTTGAATGCAACAAATGATTTTTCTATCGGAGATCGGTACCTGAACCCGATGCCGCTATTTCATGTCGGAGCCCTCACTCCTGCAATTGTGACTGCCTATCGTGGTTTGGCGCACATTCTCATGCGCGCTTTTGACCCCAATGCCATTTGGACGTTGGTGAAAGAAGAGCGAATCAATAACGCATTACTAGTGCCCGCCATGTTGGGTGCGTGCCGAATGGTATTTGACCCTTCAGTACATGATCATTCCACGCTGCGTTGGATCCTTAGTGGTGCCGCGCCTGTACCGAAGTCGCTCATTGAGGCGTATCAAACCATGGGCATTGATATACATCAGGTGTACGGGCTGACTGAAACATGTGGGCCAGCGTGCACCACAACGCCAGAAGATGCAGTCCGTAAGGCAGGTTCAACAGGCAAAGCTTATTTTCATACCGATGTCAAAATTGTTCATCCCGACGGAACGACCTGCTTACCTGAAGAAGCCGGCGAAGTACTCGTGCGCGGTGACCACATCATGACGGGCTATTGGAACAGACCAGACGCCACCGCCGACACGATCAAAGATGGCTGGCTGTACACCGGCGACATTGCCCTAGTTGACGATGAAGGATTCATCTGGATTCAAGACCGACTCAAAGACATGATTATTTCCGGTGGAGAAAATGTTTACCCAGCTGAGGTTGAAAACATTATTCTCGGTCATCCGGGGGTTGCAGATGTCGCTGTTATCGGAGTCCCATCGGATAAATGGGGCGAAACAGGGCTTGCCGTCATCGTGAAAAAAGATGCAACCGTGACAGAATCTGACATCATTGCGCACTGCGATGGAAAATTGGCACGCTTCAAAATGCCAGGTGGCATTCGCTTTATT
>JAPKZY010000043.1 GCA_026393535.1 Actinomycetota bacterium
TCGAGGAGAACCAGCTATCGCGAAGTTTGATTGGCCTTTCACCCCTATCCACAGGTCATCCCCGCCATTTTCAACTGACGTGGGTTCGGTCCTCCACGGGGTCTTACCCCCGCTTCAACCTGCCCATGGATAGATCACTTCGCTTCGGGTCTATAGCATGCGACTACACGCCCTATTCAGACTCGCTTTCGCTCCGGCTTCCCATCTCTGGTTAACCTTGCCACATACCATAACTCGCAGGCTCATTCTTCAAAAGGCACGCCATCGTGGCCATGATAAATCATGACGACACTCTGACTGTTTGTAAACCAACGGTTTCAGGTACTATTTCACTCCCCTCCCGGGGTTCTTTTCACCTTTCCCTCACGGTACTGGTTCACTATCGGTCACCAAGGAATACTTAGGCTTACGGGGTGGTCCCCGCAGATTCACGCCGGCTTGCTCGGTTCCGGCGTTACTTGGGATCGAGCGAAGAGATTGCGCGCGTTTCGTGTACGGGACTATTACCCACTGCGGTCGAACTTTCCAGAACGATTCCACTACACGGCAATTTTGTAACTCTTTTGTAGTTCAAGTGCACTACGTCGCTATCCCACGACCCCGTTATGGCAACTCCACTTGGATTTAACACCATAACGGTTTAGCCTCTTCCCTTTTCGCTCGCCGCTACTCAGGGAGTCGAGTTTTCTTTTCTTTCCTCAGGGTACTGAGATGTTTCAATTCCCCTGGTTCCCTCTACCGGCCCTATTTTTTCAGGCCGGAGTAACACTCCATGACGAGTGCTGGGTTGCCCCATTCGGATATCCACGGATCAACGCTAGGTAGACAGCTACCCGTGGCTTTTCGCAGTCGCCCACGTCCTTCATCGGTTCTTGGTGCCAAGGCATCCACCGTTGGCTCTTTGTAGCTTTATATATAAAAATAAGATGCTCGTGCTTGCTCTGCAGTTCTCAAGGGGCTAATCAACCAGGGATATCGCGACCAGAGTGGCGATATCAACTCTCGTTGATCAGACAGAGGAACATCACTTACGTGATGTTCGTAGAGGGAGAAACTCCCTCAAAACAGAAGAGAAGACAATGCCGCCATTCACGCGACGTGGGAAGTAAACCTCAACCACATCGAATGTTTGACTAACACAACAGTGCACCAACAGGTGTGTCCTTCACGCACCCACAAATGTGGATGAACGATCAGGAAGACACTCCTTAGAAAGGAGGTGATCCGACCGCACCTTCCGGTACGGTCACCTTGTTACGACTTCACCCCAATCACCGATCCCACCTTCGACGGCTCCTTCCTTACGGTTAGGCCACCGGCTTCGGGTGTTACCGACTTTCGTGGTGTGACGGGCGGTGTGTACAAGGCCCGGGAACGTATTCACCCCGGCGTGCTGATCCGGGATTACTAGCAACTCCAGCTTCATGGAGGCGAGTTGCAGCCTCCAATCCGAACTGAGACCGGCTTTATGGGATTCGCTAAACCTCGCGGTTTCGCAGCCCTTTGTACCGGCCATTGTAGCGTGTTTGCAGCCCTAGACATAAGGGGCATGATGACTTGACGTCATCCCCACCTTCCTCCGAGTTGACCCCGGCAGTCTCCTACGAGTCCCCACCATTACGTGCTGGCAACATAGAATAAGGGTTGCGCTCGTTGCGGGACTTAACCCAACATCTCACGACACGAGCTGACGACAGCCATGCACCACCTTCATTGAGCCCCGAAGGACACCACATCTCTGTGGCTTTTCCCAATGATTTAACCTAGGTAAGGTTCTTCGCGTAGCATCGAATTAAGCAACACGCTCCGCTGCTTGTGCGGGCCCCCGTCAATTCCTTTGAGTTTTAGTCTTGCGACCGTACTCCCCAGGCGGGGCACTTAATGCGTTAGCGACGGCGCGGATCTCGTTGGTTAGAGACCCACACCTAGTGCCCATCGTTTACGGCGTGGACTACCAGGGTATCTAATCCTGTTTGCTACCCACGCTTTCGCTCCTCAGCGTCAGTTTCGGCCCAGAGTGGTGCCTTCGCCATCGGTGTTCCTCCTAATATCTGCGCATTTCACCGCTACACTAGGAATTCCCCACTCCCCTACCGAACTCTAGTCACAGCAGTTTCGGGTGCAGGCTCTGGGTTGAGCCCAGAGTTTTCACACCCGACTTGCTGAACCGCCTACGAGCTCTTTACGCCCAATAAATCCGGACAACGCTTGGAGCCTACGTGTCACCGCGGCTGCTGGCACGTAGTTGGCCGCTCCTTCTTCTGCAGGTACCGTCATTTTCGTTCCTGCTGAAAGCGGTTTACAACCCGAAGGCCTTCTTCCCGCACGCGGCGTGGCTGTGTCAGACTTTCGTCCATTGCACAAGATTCCCCACTGCTGCCTCCCGTAGGAGTCTGGGCCGTGTCTCAGTCCCAGTGTGGCTGATCATCCTCTCAGACCAGCTACCCGTCGTAGCCTTGGTGAGCCGTTACCTCACCAACAAGCTGATAGGCCGCGAGATTCTCCCGAACCGAAATTCTTTCGTTACAAAGTGATGCCACCTTGTAACGGCATTCGGTATTAGCAGTCGTTTCCAACTGTTATCCCAAAGTTCGGGGCAAATTTCTCACGTGTTCCTCACCCGTTCGCCACTAGGTCTTCACTTGTATTGCTACAAGATGGACCTCGTTCGACTTGCATGTGTTAAGCCCGCCGCCAGCGTTCGTCCTGAGCCAGGATCAAACTCTCCGTCAAGAACTACCGATTTGCATCGGGATCGTTCTGGAAAGTCCGTGGGCCTCGGGGGGAATAACCCCAAAGACCCAGTTCCTAACTTATTGTTTTTTTTGTTTGTGAGATGGATTGGAATCCATCTCGAATTGACAGGCAATATCGACGACCGAAGTCGCCTTACTGCCCGCACTGTTGTTCAGTCTTCTCTTCTGTTTTCAAGGAGCTAATGCTCTCGGCATGTACCTCGAGAGGCAGTGATACCGACCCCCAAAAACACGCATGCGCGTTAGAGGGGCGAGTTGCAATGCTAACGGCGGTCAAGACCCACTTCCAACACGGGTTTCAGAGAAATCCGGAAGTATCTACATCTGTGGAAAACAGCCCGATTTAGGCCAGAGTCAGCACGTGATAGGTGGTCTTACCTTTACGGACCAAAACCCAACGATCATGCAGAATCCCTTTGCTGGCAAGGGTTTCACCCTTTTCCAGCGTATGCCCATTGACCCTGATTCCGCCCTGTTCAACAGAACGACGCGCGTCACTAGTGCTGCTGGCAACGCCGGAGCGGGCCAGAAGCCCAAAGACATCGTCCAATTCTTCGCGCGTGACAACGGTGTTTGGAACCTCTAACGCAACGGTCTGCAATGCTTCTCGCGTTGCACCATTTGGGTCTCCCCCAAACAGAATTTCAGCTGCTGCTTCCGAATCACGCGCTGCTTCAACACCATGCACCAGCGCAGTGAGTTCTGTTGCGAGTGTGCGTTGTGCAATTCGCTTACCGGGATCTGACAAATGCGTTGCAAGTAACGAAGAAATTTCATTCATTGATGCAAGAGAGAATTGCGGCAAATACTTCACAACATCTGCGTCAGCCATCTGCATCCAGAACTGACGGAATTGGTACGGCGATGTGCGTTGCGCATCTAACCACACTGCACCGTCTGCAGTTTTACCAAATTTTGTGCCGTCACTTTTTGTAACAAGCGGCCATGTTGCACCGAACGCACTACGTGACAACGACTTACGAATCAGATCAATTCCCGCTGTGATATTTCCCCACTGATCAGAACCACCCATTTGCAATTCAACATCATGAGTACCGCAAAGATGCCTGAAATCATTGGCTTGTAACAACATGTAACTGAACTCTGTATATGACAAACCATTCTCTGAATTCAAACGATTCTTCACAGATTCTTTTGCCATCATTTGATTAACAGTGATGTATTTACCAACATCGCGCAAGAAGTCAAGAGCACTAATACCAGCTGTCCAGTCGGCATTGTTCACAAGTGTTGCTGCACTTGCACCAGGAGAAAAATCAAGCAAACGCGACAACTGATTCTTGATTTGCGAGACGTTATGTTCGAGCGTTTCCCGGTCAAGCAGATTTCGTTCTTCACTTTTACCGGAAGGATCCCCCACCATTCCGGTGGCTCCACCAGCGAGCGGAAACGGACGATGCCCTGCAAGTTGAAAACGACGCAATGTCAATTGACCAAGAAGGTGTCCGACATGCAATGAATCTGCGGTCGGGTCAAAACCGACATAGACACCTATCGGGCTTGCATCAAGTCTCGTTGACAGCGCCGCAGCGTCAGTGGAGTCATGGATCAGGCCACGTGCCGAAAGGTCAGAAAAGAGGCCAGAAGATGTCACACACAAAGTCTTACACGGCTACCCCGTTGGCACCTGCACTATTATCGATTCATCAGTTCGTCATCATCACCCGGAAATATGAGTTTGTTTGATGGCGACGAAATGCTGCGGGCGCTTCTTCACCAAGCAGAGGCATGTCGCCAACTTGGTTCACACATGTACCACGCACTGTTCACTGACCTCGCTGCCGACTACGCAGATGGTGGTCGCACGTATGCGCTCCTGGCAGGAAGGAGTCTTCGCCCACTTCATGACGCTGTGCCACTACGACTCGCTGGCGCCATACATCGTGTGGTGTTGCAGGGCAAAGACGATCGACTAGCGCGCCACTACCCGAGCATGGGTGGGAAGCCTGCAGAGGACTTCACCGCTGATTTCATTGGTTATATGAGAGACCATCTCGAAGACATTGAGAGAGGTCTTGTAACACAAGTGCAAACGAATGAAGTAGGAAGAAGCGTCGTTCACCTTGTGATCAGTCACTGGTTGAAAACTCTCGGAGTGGAAGAGTTTTCGCTGTTGGAAATTGGGGCAAGCGCGGGGCTAAACCTGAACTTCGACAAATTTTATGGATGTTATGGACCCCTACGAATGGGTGACCCGAGTTCAACTCTTCGCTTCATGGGTGATTGGTTTACGAACGCACCCGACGTACCGCGGGTCGGCGCACGTGTCATTTACCGTAGAGGTTGCGATATTTCCCCACTCGATATCACTAAGCAAGAAGACGAAGACAGACTTCTGTCGTTTGTTTGGCCAGACCAACGAGTGAGACTTGAACGTCTTCGCGCTGCTATTTCCATCGCTAAGTCACATCGTCCCATCGTGGATACAGCATCTGCGGATGACTGGATCGAGCAACAACTGGAACGACGAAGTGAAAATGCGACCGTCATTTTTCATTCAATTGTGTGGCAATACCTCGGTACAAAGACGCAGAATCGACTGAAAAATGCAATTTATGAGGCAGCACAGTCGGCAACAACGTCTACACCGATCGTGTGGGCACGCATGGAACCTGCCGGAGCAGTTGCTGACGTTCAAGTCGACGTCTTTGATGGCACAAGTTCTGAACCGCGTCACTTTCGTTTGGCCGAGATTGGTTATCACGGCCAAAACATGAAGTGGCTTTAGCTCAACGCTCGTCGAACAACATCTGGTACTGGTGCTGGTTGTGGCGCACCCGGAGTAACGCTGACATATGTGATCACGCAATCGAATACTTGTTCACCAGTAACTCTCATATCAATTGTCACATCGAACGAAGTATTTCCCCAGCGCGATACTGAACACGCAGCGTGAATGACGTCTGTGTATTGGGCGCCTTTGTGCCACGTACCAGTTGCTGTTTTCAACATGAAATCAAAACCAACAGCGATGAGATCAACATCAGAGATGTCTTTCCCTAGTTCATCAGCAAGTCCCTGACGCACAAACTGCGCTACTGCGTCATCTGCATAGATCCAGTAATTTGCGTTAAAAACAACATTTTGCATGTCACATTCGTTGTAACGCACGCGAAACTCTTGAACAAACGTCATGCCAAGCGAGCCTCTGCACTGCGAATTGCTTCCATTAGTCGTGCCTTTTGCTCTTGTGCAGCTAACGGCCCTGACGCACCAGGCGACTGACGACGCTCAACTGATACTCCAGGATTGAAGAGTGACACAGCATCAGACCCGAACGATTCATGGCTACGAACGATGTCAACCATCGGCACATTTGTGGCGATTGAATCACGGACAATTTTGCCGACTACGGAATGAGCCTGACGGAACGGTGTTCCCCGATGAACAAGCCATTCGGCGAGGTCTGTAGCTACCAACGCTTCTGCATCAGCGCCTTTGATCATGTTTTCAGTTTTGAATGTTGCAGTCTTAATCATGCCGTTGATAGCGATTAGTGCACGCCTCACTTGATCAACTGAATCAAACAATGGCTCTTTGTCTTCTTGCAAATCCCTGTTGTACGCAAGCGGCAGACCCTTCAACATCGCGAGAAGCCCAGTAAGGTTTCCGATGAGTCGACCAGCTTTTCCACGAGCCAATTCAGCAATATCAGCGTTCTTTTTTTGCGGCAACATGGATGATCCTGTTGCATACGCATCATCAAGTACCGCGAATCCGAACTCTGCACTGGTCCACAAGACCCACTCTTCGCCGATACGGGACAGGTGGACGCCCAGAAGCGCAATTGCAAACAAGATTTCAGCAACAAAGTCCCTATCAGACACTGCATCAAGCGAATTGGCAAATGTGGAAGAGAACCCCATTGTCTCTGCTGAATGCGCTGGGTTGATTGGCAAGGAGGACCCAGCCAAAGCTCCGGCGCCGAGCGGGGAGACATCAAGACGCACGAGTGCATCAGAAATTCTGTCGACGTCACGTAGCAATGCCCATGAATGAGCACGCAAATGATGCGACAGCAAGACAGGTTGGGCATGTTGTACGTGTGTGTACCCAGGCATTCTGACTGGTGGCGTGCTGGCATCAGCCTCAACAGCTCGTTCTTCCAAGGTAAGCACCAATGCAAGAACATGTGAGGCCACGAGTGCGACTTCACGCTTGCACCACAACCGAACGGCTGTAGCCACCTGATCATTTCTGCTGCGACCGGTATGAATACGAGCGCCATGCTCCCCTGCAATCTGCGTCACACGACGTTCGATAGCTGTATGAATGTCCTCATCAGTTGATTCGAAGACAAACGTACCGCTTGAGAACTCGTCGCCAACTGTCTGCAACGCAGCCAGAACAGAAGCTCCATCTGTTTCTGACATGAGCCCAACAGACACCAACATCGAGACATGCGCATGCGAACCCACAATGTCGTCACGCCATAAACGTTGATCGAAAGACAAGCTTTCGGTATAAGCCATTAAGTCATCAGCAGGGGCAACATCAAATCGTCCGTGCCACAGTGCAGCACCTTCGGAAACTTTTTTGTCAGACATGTGCTGTGCCCTTCTTTCGTGGAATGCCACCAGTGGCGTCAGTAACGCCCGAGAGCGACCGTAACTGCTCGGCGAGACCAGTTCCGCCGACTTCTTCTGTGGCGACACACATGATCGTGTCATCACCGGCAACCGTGCCTAGCAATCCGACAAGACCACTGCGATCCAGGGCCGATGCCACAACATGAGCACAACCAGGAGGCGTGCGAACTACAACAAGGTTTCCGCTTGATGTCACTTCTGCGACCCATTCGGCCATGACGCGACGTAACTGGTCTGACGGCGCAACGCGAGCTGGTGCATATTCAGCGATTGCATAAATGGAGTCTCCACCAGCGATGCGAATCTTCACAGCGCCGAGTTCTTCAAGATCACGTGAAATCGTGGCCTGAGTGGCTTCGATGCCCTGTTCCTTCAAAAGCTCTTGTAGATGGGGTTGGCTGGACACGTTGTCGTGTGCAATCAATCGAGTCACCATTTGTTGACGTTGTTGTTTGCTGCTCATGACTTCTCCAACACCCATGCAAGGGCTCCTCTAGCTGCAGTAAGCCGGTGATGGCCCTGCTGAATGACGACACTGTTCTGACCGTCAAAGACGTCGGCAGACACTTCTTCTCCACGATGTGCTGGCATGCAATGCATGAACTTTGCATTTGGTGCAGCCAAAGCCATTAGTGCCCCATCGACGCAATATTTCGAAAAGATTTTGCGACGCATAGCGGATTCTTCTTCTTGACCCATGGAGATCCACGTGTCGGTATGCACAACATGCGCGCCGGCAATGGCCTCTTGTGGCGATGCACTTTGACGGACTGTGCCGCCGAGAGATGCAAGACGTGACAATTCGTCATCATCTGCGTCATATGCAGAGGGACAACCAAGCGACATTGTGCCACCGAGCAAGCAAACAGCTTCGGACAGCGACCTTGCCACATTGTTGTAATCACCGATCCATGCCACAGTGAGTCCCGCAATTGCCCCCACTGTTTCTTCCATCGTGATGATGTCGGCGAGTGCCTGTAGAGGGTGCGATGCGTCACTCAGCATGTTGATGATGGGTACTTCAGACACTGCGACCATGCGTTCAATAAATGAGTGCCGAAATACGCGCGCGGCGATGACAGCGTGATAGCCCGCCATGATGCGAGTGACGTCTTCAACAGATTCCCGTACATCGAGCCCAATTTCTTCGCCCCGCGTATACACCGGGTGTCCACCCAATTGCACGACCGCCATCTCCATAGAGTGACGAGTTCTGTTTGATGGTTTTTCAAAGATGAGTGCCACACCCTTACCCGCCAATGCAGGCTTCGCAGCACCCACGGACAAGTCCAGGATGTGACGAAGTTCTGGAACTGATAGCGACGCAATGTCTACAAGATGACGTGTCATGACAGAACCTCTGCAATCAGCGCAACAGCTTCATCAATTTCGGCATCACTCACAGTCAATGGAGGAGCAAGCCGCAGTGTTGATGCATTCACAGCATTCACAATGAGACCCTTTTCCAAAAGAGTTTTATAAACGTCTCCCGCGACGATTCCTTCTGCAAGTTGAGCACCCAACAACAGACCTGACCCGCGCACATGATCAATCTTTGGAATCGCCAACAAACCTTTAGTGAGTCGGGCACCCTGGCGTACAGCCAGTTCGTCGGCGTGCAGTCGCTTCATTTCTGAGATCACAGCGGACACCGCTGCTGTTGCAAGTGCTGTGCCGCTGTATGTCGAACCATGGTCACCTGGTTGCAGAACTGCTGCAACGTCACGGCGAGCCCAGAGCGCACCGACAGGCATTCCGTTACCCATTCCCTTTGCCATCGTTACGGCATCAGGTGAAATACCAGCATGTTCAAAACCGAACCATTTTCCGGTTCTGCAAAACCCAGTTTGCACTTCATCAATGATGAGCAATAGCTCACGCTCTTTGCACAACTGTTGAACGGCTTGTAGATACGCAGGGTCAGCAGGAATGACTCCCCCTTCGCCTTGAATGGCTTCTAACATCACTGCGGCAACTGTTGGATCAATTTGTGCCCGTAGTGACTCAATGTCTCCGTATTCGCAATAGCGAAATCCATCTGGCATCGGCTGAAAGATTTCATGTTTTGCAGGTTGACCCGTGAGTGCCAATGCACCAAGCGTGCGGCCGTGAAAACTGCCATATGCGGTCACGATGGCATGACGACCACGACCACCAAACTTGCGAGCCAACTTGATAGCCGCTTCGTTTGCTTCAGCACCAGAGTTACAGAAGAACACTTGACCATCACCCGCGCCGGCATCATGCATAAGCCCGGAGATCTCAACAGCAGTCTTCGTTGCCACGGTATTGGCAAAGAAGTTCGATACGTGTACCAGCGTGTTGGCTTGGTCTGCGATGGCTTTAGCAATTACGGGATTCGCATGACCCAGAGACACGACAGCAATACCGCTAAGGAAATCGAGATACCTCTTTCCATCAACTGACCACAGTTGAGTACCTTCGCCCCGCTCAAACATTTCAGCTGGTGCGCCGAAGACAGGAATGAATGGGCAATAGTCATTCCCCTGATTTGCTGCGATAGCAGTCGGATTTTCTAAAAATTGATGTGACATCAGTTGACTCCTGTAATCATCGTGCCGACGCCTTGATCGGTAAATAGTTCTAATAACAAAACATGCGCAATTCGTCCGTCAAGAATGTGCGCACTCTTGACGCCGCCTTTGACTGCCTGCATGCAGCTCTCAATTTTTGGAATCATTCCTCCAGAGATGGTTCCATCAGCGATGAGTGCACCAAGGTCCATGACTGAAATACATTGGATCAGTGATGAAGCGTCATCGATGTCTTTGCGCAAACCAGCAATATCAGTGAGATAGATGATCTTTTCTGCACTGAGAGCTTCAGCAATAGCTCCGGCTGCTGTATCGGCATTGACGTTGTATGGCTGGCCGTGAACATCCACGCCAACGGTAGACAAAACAGGCACAAGACCATCGGCCAACAAACCTTCGATGACATGGGTACGAACCCTTTCAATGTCACCGACAAATCCGAGAGATGCATCGCGCGCAACACACTGCAACGTGCGCCCATCTTCGCCTGACAAACCAACTGCAACATTGCCGTGGGTATTGATTGCGCTCACTATTTGTGGATTCACTTGACCGTTTAAGACCATCTGCACAACTTCCATGGTGGCTGCATCAGTAACGCGCAGCCCATTAGAGAAGGACGACTCGATATTTAGCCGAGTCAACATGTCATTAATCTGTGGCCCACCTCCATGCACAACGACGGGACGAATGCCAACCGTATGCATAAGAACAATGTCTTCAGCAAAGAGAGACAAGGCATCATGATCTGAAGTTCCCGCAATTGCATTGCCACCAAACTTCACAACTACCGTTTTCCCAGCGAATCTACGAATATATGGCAACGCCTCAACAAGAACATGGGCAGTTGATAAAGAACTCATGGATACACACCCACGTTCGACAGTCCGTAAGATTCAGAAAGTCCCAGTGCAACGTTCATCGACTGCACAGCACCACCAGATGCTCCCTTGGCCAAATTGTCAAGCGCAGCAATCACCATGACATATCCAGTACGTTCGTCGAAACGAGCAGTTATATGAACACTGTTCGAACCAAGCGTTGCTTTTGTAGAAGGACTACTTGGCCGCACCACGACGTATTGCTCGTTTTTATAGAACTTTGCGATTGCAGCCAACAATGATGCTGTAGTGGGCGCATTGCCTTGAGGACGTGCATAACACGTAGCCAAAATGCCTCTGTTCATTGGAGCGAGGTGTGGAGTGAATAGAACTTGCGCACCAGTGACTTGCTCAATTTCTGGCGTGTGCCGATGATCAAGTAAACCGTACGCAGTGAAATCTTCATCAATCGTTGAGAACATCGACGAGTGCTTTAGTGCGCGACCAGCACCGCTGACACCAGATGCAGCATCAACAATGACGCCTAACGGACTGATGATGCCCGACTGAACCAGTGGCGTCAATGCCAACGAGGCGGCAGTGACATAACAACCAGGGGTTGCAATGAGTCTCGCGCCGACCAATTCAGACCGATACAACTCTGGTAATCCGTAGACCGCTTGAGCAAGAAGTTCTAGTTGCGTGTGTTCGAATCCATACCACTGCGGGTACAACGATGCATCTTTCAATCGATACGCAGCAGACAAGTCAATGACGACCCCGACCCTGCCCACCAACTGCGGAGCAATCTCAAGTGCCGCCTCATGAGGCACACCCAGGAACACTGCATCGAGACCGACAAATCTGTCAGCGCTGAATTCTTCGAACACGAGATTCGGATACGCAGCTGCCAACGACGGGTACAACACGCTGGCCAAAGTGCCCGCCTGTGAATCCCCTGTGGCGCAGACCACTTCTACTTTCGGGTGCTGGGCGCACAGCCGTAACAGCTCTGCACCCGTATATCCCGATGCTCCAATGACGCCTACTTTGACCATAAGTGTATTATGATACGGGTTAGTGAATGATTATGCAACAACCATTCTGGGGCCAGGAAACCTTCTAGTGGCCACTGCGGACACAAAGGACCCTCATTTTGCGCGGGCCGTCATCCTTCTGATTGCGTATGCGCCAGACGACGGAGCAATGGGGCTCATTCTCAACCATCCCCTCACTGTTGACCAGATGGATGACAATTCCCCGATTGCCTCGTGGATGGAATCGTCACAGTCGCCACCAACAATCTTTCTTGGTGGACCTGTAGAGCCAAACGGATACATCTGCATGACTCCCGACTCTGCGTCACTCTCTGGACTTCGCTCAGTCGATATTGAGTCCATCAGTCCTGTTCATCTCGATGGGCCACATCGCGTGTTCCGGGGTTATTCAGGTTGGGTCGCAGGGCAACTAGAAGATGAAGTCACTTTCAAAAGTTGGTACGTCGTTGAATCACGATCGACTGACCTTCTGACCAAATCTCCAGACACTTTGTGGAACGAAGTACTTCAACGACAAGAGGGTCCGTTGAAACGTCTCGGGCTCTTTCCCTTAGACCTTGAAGTGAATTAAGCGCGAAGAGTTGCGCCAGCTTTTACAGCGGCAGCAACACATGACTTCTGAAGTTCAGCTAATTGCGATTCCGTGAGTGTTGCTTCAACACCTTGTACACGCAAACGGAATGCAAGGCCGCGAAAGCCTTCTGCAACACCTTTACCGCGGTACACATCGAACAAGTCGATACTGACTAATTGTTTTCCTGCCGCCTGACGCAGTGCGCGCTGCAACGTTGAAGCTGGCACCGTGTCTTCCATGACAAACGCTAGATCTAAGTCGCTCGACGGATACCGATTGATGTCTTTTGCCTGAACCGGTTTTGGTTCTTCATTAAGAATGACTGTTAGATCAACTTCAAGGATGCTGACACGTCCTTCAATTCCCAGAATGTCGAGAACAAGCGGATCAATTTCGCCAACTACACCCACTACCTTTTTGCCGCGGGCAAGTGTTGCAGAGCGCCCTGCGTGTAGACCAGCAGGAATTCGTGATTGATCAAGTTGGGTACCAACAGAGAGCGCATCACAGATTGCATTCCATTGCGCCAGCGACGTCTCCACGTCGCCTCCGGCAACAACGATGATTAATTGCTCAGTCTCGTCAGGGAGTTGCTGATCGGATTTCGGATACACATGACCGATCTCCCACAGTCCTATTTGAGGGGCGCGATGAGATTGGTTGTATCGCAACGAACGAAGAATTCCGGGACGTAGCGAAGTTCGAAGAATCGACTCTTCAGCTACTAATGGGTTAGCGATGCGCAAGACATTGTCTTCTGTGAGTCCAACAGTTGCGAGATCCCCTGCGGCAAGAAAAGGAGACGGCATTGCTTCATCAAGCCCTAGCCCAACAAGAACTCGCCGCAAGATACGACGACGCGCTTGCATGTTGGACAAACGCCCGTGAACAGTGGAGTTAGGAACGCTTCAATTAAGTCAACATCTTGTGTGCAGTCTGGACGCCACGTAGGAACTATTGATGTCACCACATCGCCCTTGATAGTGGTCACAAAGCCAATCGAATTCAGAATCGAAACAATCCGCTCAGATTCGATGTGTACTCCGAGAAGGCTTTCGATGCGTGTCACAGAAACATCAACCGACACAGGAACAGGACAAGATGTTGTTTGCACCACAGTGGCTCCGGCATGAAGTGTCACATCGGGACATGTCTCGCGAAGGATTGTGACAAACCGCTCAGCTGCTTGTTGCCATGCGTTCGGGTCCGTTCCACGTTCGAACCGAATGGATGCTTCTGATCGAAGTCCGTGGCGAATTGCCGAATAACGAATCGGATCTGGCGAGAACCATGCGCTTTCAATTGCAAGTGTCGTGGTCTTATCGGTGATCTCTGAATGAAGATCTCCCATCACGCCAGCGAGACCAACACCTACGTTGGTTGCTCCATTGCAAATCAGCAAATCGTCAGCATGCAAGTTACGAGTTTGACCGTCAAGCGTTGTGAGAGTCTCCCCTTCAGTGGCTAGACGTACGCGGAACGAAGATACAACGTCAGCATCATAGGCATGATTCGGTTGATTCGTCTCCAACATCACCAAGTTTGATGCGTCGACAACATTGTTAATAGATCGCATACCTAGATGTGCGAGACGACTTGCCACCCATCGCGGAGACGTACCGACTGCAACACTGCTGATGTAGCTAATGGTGAAGGAACCACACTGCTCGGGCGCATCAATAGTGACATCTAAAGCCTTGTTGCTTCCGTGAGACAATGCTGCAATTCGTGGACCACGAAGGGGCACACCGAAATGTGCAGCAAGATCGCGCGCTACTCCGAGATGGCCCCAACAGTCAGCACGATTCCTAGTGAGGTCAAGGTCGAAGATGACATCGTGTTCGATACCAAGAACATCGAATGGGCTAACACCAAGTTGAGAGTCTGCTGGAAGAATCAAGATGCCAGACGACTCATCACTGAGTCCGAGTTCGACTTCTGAACACAGCATGCCTTCAGAATCAATTCCGAGAATTCCTCGTCGGGCAATCTCCATGCCGTTTGGCATGGTGGTTCCAAGTGTTGCAAGCGGGACTACATCGCCTGCCTGCATATTGGTAGCGCCACACCAGACGTGGCGTTCTTCGCCATCCCCAGCATCAACGAAACAACGGGTCACTTTGGCAGCATCGGCATGCTTTTCCATTCGCACGATACGCGCAGTAACGACACCCGGAACAGGAACGCCGACAACGTCCATCTCTTCAACAGCGAGACCAAGCGAGTTGAGCGCAAGTGCAACAGCATCTGGATCGTTTGGCAGGTCCGCCATCTCACGAAGGATAGAAAAAAGAATTTTCACGAGAACTGCTCCGTGAATCGAACATCATCGGAATACATATCGCGAATGTCATTGATTCCGTGACGCTCTTTTGCCATGCGGTCGATTCCAAATCCGAATGCGAAACCACTCCACTCGTTCGGATCCAAACCACCAGCTCGCAAGACGTGCGGGTGCACCATTCCGCATCCGCCTAATTCAATCCATGTCCCGTCGTGGCGACGAATATCGAATTCGGCACTTGGTTCGGTGAATGGGAAATACGAAGGACGCAAACGAGACGTGAAGCCTGGTCCAAAGAAAGCCTTAGTAAACGACTCAATAGTTCCGGCAAGGTCAGCAAATGTAATGCCTCGGTCAATGACCAGCCCTTCAATCTGATGAAAGACAGGCATGTGCGTGGCGTCTGGCGTCTCTTTGCGAAACACGCGTCCAGGCATGACGGCATATATCGGCGGTGGCCAATCTTGCATGACGCGAATCTGCACTGGCGACGTATGCGTACGCAAGACAACACTTCCGTCGACATCTGACTCAACGAACAATGTGTCCCACATACTGCGTGCAGGATGCGAAGGCGGCATGTTGAGTGCTTCAAAGTTATAGAAGTCAGTTTCTACTTCCGGGCCTTCTGCAATCTGGAAACCAAGCCCAATGAAAACATCTTCCAGACGCTCCATTGCTTGCGTTACTAAATGCATACGACCGAGGCGACGCTCAACATTTGCTGACATAGCAATCTCGCTCATATCGACACGCTCGGATTCGATCTGACTTGAGAATTCTGCAGCACGCAATTCACGTGAGCGGCCATCGTTCGCGACTCCAAGAGCCGTCAGTGCATCATTGACTAACTGACCCAGTTCCTTTCGGACCTCAATATCTGTCACTTTCCCAAGCGATGACTTAATCGACGCAATGGGCCCCTTCTTGCCAGTCAACGCAGAGACAACGCCTCGCAATTGATCAGACGTAGCAGCATCGCGGATTTGGACTAGGCCATCAGCAAGAGCCTGGGCAAGTTGCCCGTGTTCGGGAGTTGATGCAGATGTCATAACGAAAGAAACGCTACTCCCCGAGTACAGATCTCACGGGGAGCATTAACCGCGAGCGTGGGCAATATGCATGGCGATGACCGTGCCAGCCATAGCAACGTTCAGGCTTTCAGAACGGCCGACCTGTGGGACAGTGACCCACGAATCAACATGCGACTCAGGATCAAGTCCGCGTGCCTCGTTACCAAGCACTACACCGACAAGGCCGCTGAGGTCTGCTGTGTAAATCGACTCGGGGTTCAGACCATCGTCGTTGTCATGTGAGGTTGTGCCAAGGAGTTTTACACCAGCCATTTGTAATTGATCAAGAGAATCGATCTGCCAGATCGGAACATGCAACATTGCGCCAGCCGATGCGCGAAGAACTTTAGGAGACCACGGATCGACAGTAGAACCTACGAGAATGACACCACTTGCACCAGCGGCTTCAGCACTACGTACCAGTGTTCCGAGATTGCCAGGGTCTGCTACTTCAACGAGAACTAACAGCCAGTCGGAAGGTGAAAACGACAATGGTCGTCCTGTCGGCATTTCACACACTGCCATGATGCCCCTAGGAGACTCCGTGTCGCTGACCGAGTTGAAGGTGCGCTCATCGAGAACATGCGTGTACACGCCAGTTGCTTCGTAGCCGTCATAATCATCGCGAACGAATTGATCAACGAGAACAAAACCCGTAGCGACAGCTTCTGCCACAAGAGTTGGCCCTTCAATGACGAAGGAACTTTCTTCATAACGAACACTGCGACGCCCGATGAGGCGTCGCAGTCGTTGAACCCGAGGGTTTGCTGAAGAGAGTGGAAGCCGGCTCAGGCGAGCGCAGCCTTTGCAGCCACGACCAAAGCCGAGAATGCTTCAGCATCAAATACTGCAAGATCAGCCATGACCTTACGGTCGACTTCAATTCCTGCTGCATTGAGACCAGCGATAAAGCGGCTGTATGAAATGTCGTTCAAACGGCATGCAGCGTTGATGCGCTGGATCCACAAACGACGAAACTCGCCCTTCTTTGCGCGACGGTCACGAAACGCATATTGACCTGAGTGCAATACCTGCTCGTTAGCTGCGCGGAATGAACGGCTTTTATTTCCGTAATAACCGCTTGCCTTCTCGAGGATTGCCTTGTGCTTCTTGCGGGCATGTACGGCCCTTTTGACTCTTGCCATGGTGTTACCTTCCTAAATCTTTCTTGTATCGATTAACGCATGCCCAGCAAGCGCTTGATGTTCTTTGTATCGCCAGGATCCACATCGGTTGTGCCAGCGAGACGCCGGGTACGAACACTCGACTTCTTTTCGAACAAGTGCTGACGGTTGGCCTTTTGACGGCGCAACTTTCCTGTTCCCGATACTTTGAAACGCTTTGCAGCGGTCTTGTTTGTCTTCATCTTTGGCATGTCGTGTTTCCTCTATTCCTGAACTTCTGATGTTTCTTCTAATATTTCTTCTGGTTGAACCACATTTTCAACAACGGGTGCTGATTCCTGTGACTCGTCCCTATCTGACGATTTTTTGACTGGCTTCTTGTCTGGTGAAAGAACCATGGTCATATTTCTGCCTTCGAGTCGCGCCTGGGTTTCCACCTTGGCAAGCGATCCGAGTTGCTCGATAGCTGCATCAAGGATTTTTGCGCCCAATTCAGGGTGCGCCACCTCGCGGCCTCGAAACTGCAGAGTTACTTTCACTTTGTGTCCGTCTTCGAGGAAATCACGCATGTGACGAATCTTGGTATCGAAGTCTCCCTTTCCGATTTTTGGTCGGAACTTCACCTCTTTCACGGTGACGTGGGTTGTCTTCTTACGAGATTCCTTCAGCTTTTGTGCTTCTTCGTAACGGAACTTGCCGTAATCCATGATGCGACACACTGGCGGGTTTGCAAGCGGTGCGACTTCGACAAGGTCGAGGTCTAACTCACGAGCAAGGACAAGTGCGTCAGCCGTGGTGCGAACACCAACTTGGCTGCCATCTGGACCAATGAGGCGAACCTCGCGCGCACGGATGCGTTCGTTGTAGCGCGGTTCACTCGGTGGCGTAACTATGACTGTTCACTTCTAAG
>JAPKZY010000080.1 GCA_026393535.1 Actinomycetota bacterium
GCGAAGGTCTTCAGCCTCTCCAAGTCGATGTTGATCTTGAAGTTGATCTGTCAGAAGCCGGCATCACCGACAATCTTGATGACACTGCTAACTACGGTGCAATCTCTCAGGCCATCGCCGAAGTAGTTCGTGATTCAACAGACACATTGCTCGAGCGTCTTGCTGCCCGCATTGCAGACCGCGTGTTGCATTTCGATCACGTAGAAGTTGCCAACGTAACTCTCACCAAACTTCGCCCACCAATTCCAGAAGACCTCGTGTCATCAGCTGTGCGCATTGTGCGTAGCCGTGTCGATATGCGAGTCCCTGCTCGCCACCGCGCCATCATCGCGCTTGGTTCGAACCTTGGCGACCGCGTTGCATACCTGCGTTTCGGTCTCGACAGCTTGTCGAACGTCATTGCACAGTCACAAGTGTTCGAAACAGACCAGGTAGGTGGCCCTGACAACCAAGGTCCCTACCTCAACATGGTTGCCATTGTTGATACAGACCTTGACCCGTTCGCACTACTGCGTCGCTTGCTTCAAATTGAAGCCGATGCTCACCGTATTCGCGTTGAACGCTGGGGCCCTCGCACCCTTGACCTCGACATCTTGTTTTACGACGACTACTCGCTCACCAGTGAAGAACTCACTATTCCGCACCCACGTTTTGCAGAGCGTCGTGTTGTTCTTGAACCACTTGCAGAAGTTGCAAGCGAACATTGCCCGTCACACTGGCGTGACCGTCTACCGCAATACGGCGTCTACCCACGCGGTCCTATCGACTCACTTGTCGCACACGTCACCACTTCGTGACATCTATTGCACTTCTCGTGCCTGCCTTCAATGAGGCACAGGCCATGGCGCGCACCGCCCTTGTTATGCGCGAAGCCCTTGATGCCGGCGTTGTCACATCTGCCACCGTTCTCGACGGCGGCTCTACCGACGGCACTGCAGAAGAAGCATTGCAATACGGCATTCGTTCTCTTCACATTCCTAGCCTGCAACCAGAACTTGGCCCCGTATTAGGCAAAGGCGATTCGCTCTACCGCGGAGTCCATGCAGTCCCTGCTGATTGGTATGTCTTTCTTGATGCTGACCTTGGCAATATCTGTATTGATCACATCACTGCACTCACGCAACACATCGGCGAACCCAATGTCTCATTCATCAAAGGCGGCTTTGTCCGTGTCGATGAACACGGCGAGCCCCGCGACATTCCCGCTGGTCGCGTAACAGAACTTGTCGGCCGGCCACTTCTTCGTCGTGCAGCACCACAACTCACATACCTTTCACAACCACTCAGTGGCCAAGTAGCTATTGAAGGAAACCTTGCACGTTCCCTTAGTTTCGTCACCGGCTACGGCATTGAAATCGCAATGCTCATCGACGTCTTTCGCCAAGTCGGCGCAGACGGCATCGTCGAAGCCGACATGGGCACCATCAACAATCGCTACAAGCCAGACGACGCTCTCGAAGACGTACGCGACCAAGTTCTCGCCGGCGCCGCACTACGCATCATCACCATGCCCGACTACGGCCTAGTTATGCACGGCCAAGTCACCAATCGCGACTAATTAGTCCAGTCCTCATCCTCAAGAAATGAGGCGACACCCAATTGCCATTCCATGTCTTCGCGCGTTTCGCGCTTTAACCGTTCAGGGTCTTTTCGTAACTCCTCGTAATAGCGACCGAGTTGATTCATAAAGTCGTCATCTTCGATGGGGCCACCAGAGACTGCATTAACGTCGTCGACGTACTCTTGCCATGCAATTGGGTCTTTGCGCATTTCCATGAGTTGTTGCGCAGCTCGTTCCATACCGGGTTTACGTAACCGCAGCAGGGTGAGTTCTCTGTCTTGGGCAGTTGTTTCTTGCATACCTGCAGTTAACCACACCGGTGTAGGGGTGAAGTTCAAGGCCCTCAGGTGGTGGGGGCGCGCCACAGGGAACGGTCGAGCAATACATCGCTGCCCAGTTCCGCATGGCCTTGCAACACATCCCACACATCAAGAAAGTTGCGCACTTCTTCAATGTCGTGCACGCGGTATATACCAGCACGAGTCA